>CAJXLO010000037.1 GCA_913056525.1 uncultured Psychroflexus sp. | reverse complement strand
ATCGTCGCTTACAACAAGTTCGTCCTTATAGTGTGTATAAAAAACAGGGAAACTTCTAGTAATGTCTACAGTAATTAAAAGACTATTTTTTTCTTTTTTTAGTATTGTAAAAACACCATTAGAGAGGAACCTGCACCTTACGTGATAGGCCCGATTCCTGAATTTTATAAATATCAATGGGATTTTAATAATACTGGAACTTTTCAGGGGGGAATAGTAGATGATTATGAACTTACGGAATATGATGGTACGCTGGATCTAACGCTTGTTAACGATTTTCAATGTGGTGTTACTTCACCGGAATTAAACTTAGATATTTTAAGCTGTGAACGAAATTGCGATATAAAACTTAAAATTGAAAAAGTTGATTTGAATCAAGATGGTGACTTTATCAGTTATAGTTTAGCAGGAAGCATTGATAATAATAATAATTTCCCTGTAAGTATAACCCTTACTTCTTCAAACGGGGTCTTTGTCCCAAGTGTTTTTAGCATACCGGCTAATGGAAGTGTTACCTTTGGAGCGAGTAATCCGCTTATTTTTATACCGGATGCCGGCTTTACCGGTGGCTCAGATAGCATCAGTATCATAGGTCAGAACGCCGGGGAAACATTTTGTTTACAGGAAAGTGTGATAAATTATCCTAACTTCCAGCCACGGGCTAAAGTCAAGCTATCAGCTTCACCTAATCCGGTAATGCAACACACCCAAATTGACTATGAAATCACAAATGTAGATCAGTTGAAAGAAGCCGGGATAGAAATTTATGATCTTCTCGGTCATCAAAAAGACCGCTGCCTTGTAACACAAAGCCAGGGTAAAGCAAATTTTGATCTCTCAGCTTACAGTAGTGGGCAATATATGGTAGTTTTAAGGTATAAAGGGGATATTGTAGCACAATTACGACTCATTAAAAATTAAGTACAATGCAAAAGAATAGTTTATATATAGGAGTAATAATAAGTCTATTTTTACTAAACACGCTTAGCGCGCAAAATGACAACTGGCAATGGGTAAAACGTGGAGGCGGAACTGTAGGTTTTGCAACAGGCAGCGAAGTCTTTAGTACCGGAGTAGAACGGGTTATTGATCTGGCGAGTGACAGCAATGACAATTATTATTTTATAGCTGAAGTGGGCGCGGCCCAAACCGATTATGATGGAACGCCTATACAAACTTATAGTGACGATGGTAACCGTAAGGATATCTTTATGTTCTCCACGGATTGTCAGGGCAATTTTAGATGGTCAAAGACCATTGGCGGCGGTTTTGATGATAGGGCTAACTCTATAGGTGTAGATTCAAATAATAATATATATATATCAGGCAACACACGCAATACAACCCCACCGGCACCTCATTTTGCTAATGATACCATCAAAAACTCAGCTATATTAGATGGTAGCTTAGAAGAAGCCAGGAAATCTATGTTCATCACTAAATATGATGATCAGGGTAATTTTCAATGGTTACGTGAGCCGGAAGGGCCTATAGATTATGGCGGTGGATTTATGCAAAAATCTATTGTTGAACCTAATGGTAGAACACACACTTTAGTACGTTTTTTTTCCGGCACACATCTTGAAGGACAGCTTACAGTTACAAATCCTTTAGGACAAGCGGCTATACTGGTATATGATACAAATGGTACTTTAGAGAATTATATTTTATTAGATATGCGACCCGGGTCAGATGTATATGATTACCAGCTGGCCTACGACCCCAATTTAGACCGGTATTATTTGGCGGATACAAGGCGAGGCTCTGATAGTGACTTAAGTATCAATGGATTCGGGTCATCAAGTCCTAGTGATTTAAGAGCCTTTTACCTAGCGGCAATAGACAGCCAAGGTCAAGTAATCTGGTTTTATGAAAACGATACGCAAGGGGGCTGGTCTCTCGGTGATATTGCCATAGATAATAATGGAGATGTTTATTTTACTGCGTATAACGATAATGATGATAACCTACCAAATCCAAGTATTTTTGCAGGATATTCATTTGTAGTAGATTCAAGTGTAAACAATAGTCAAAGTCCATTTCTAATAAAATTAGATTCCGCCGGTAATTTAATATGGGGTACTAATGCGACTCAATACAGTCCATTCCCAGGTCGTAGCATCGCTATCAAGGGCAATGATGTGTATCTAGGTTTAGGCAGTCTTGCAAATGAATGGGACGGCACGGCGTTTGGCAATGAGGTCAGCGGTGTTGGTTTATTGTCTACAGACAATGCTGTTTTACGCTTTAATAAAACCAGCGGCAGCTTAGAAGAAGTGATCCCCATGCCCGGTACCGGTTTTGACATGATCATGGCTATGGATATAGATAGTCAGGACAATATTGTGGTTGGTGGTCATTTTGGTGGGAGTTTACTGCAAAGCAATCCTGCATTATCCGTATTTAAAGCCGGTGGCTTTACAGACTTTTTTGTGGCTCAATATGGTCAGGACTGTAGCCTTGGTGTGAATGAAAATGCAAATAATTTCAGCATTAAACTCTACCCGCAACCGGCAAGCGGTGTGGTTCATCTGCAAAGTCAGAACCCTTTAAGTCGGTATGAGATTTATGATATACAAGGAAAATCCGTACAACAAGGTCAAGTAGAACAAAACCAAATCGATATATCGAGGCTTTCCACCGGTCTGTATATCATAAAAGTAATCAGCGATGATCATAAAACGCAGGTTTTGAAGTTGGTGGTTGAGTAGATTTGAGAATTGAGATATGAGATGTTAGATTAGAGATATGAGATATTAGACCTGTGACGCCAAAGGCGTTATGTGAGATATTAGATGATTGACGTTCCCTAAGTAACGTTGACCGTTATATTGAAATTTTGAATTTTTTTCCAGCGAGCTTCGAGTGATCCGAGGCACGAGGATTGTATCGAGAAGCGAGTGATGAAATTTTGAATTTTAAATTTTGAATTTTGAATTCTGAACCTTTGACGCCAATGGCGTTATGTGGGAAGTGGAGCGTGAGATAAGATATTTGAGATGTGTGACTTTTGAAGCTAAAAGTTTTACAACTATTTCATAACCCCTAATTTATCATAGATCTACAACAAACCTAAGTTGATCACTTCTTGCTTTGATAAATGGCGGCACATACCGCGAGGAAGGTCTTTTTTAGTGATCTCCCCGTATTTAACGCGGTCTAGTTTTTCTACTTCATAGCCTAATTTGGTCATGATCTTGGGGATAATATGATCTTCCGTAGAAGTGATCTCGATTCCTATATTTCTTTTGGGCTTATTTTTAACGTAATCAGCATCATTGATGATCACCGGTTTTCCGCCGATAAATATTTTTTCCTTTTGTAAGGTTCTCAGGTCTTCTAAACTCATCGGTTTGTTGAGGTTGACGTCAAAAAGCTGTTTTAATTTAGATTTTGATGAAGCTAATTTCTTGGAAAGGGTTCCGTCATTAGTAAAGAGGATCAAGCCGGTAGCACTGTTGTCTAATTTACCTACCGGTGCTAATTTAGTTTTGGTATATTGGGTAAGAATATCCATTACCGTTCTTCCGGATTTATTAGGGTTGCCGGTGACTAAAAAGCCCTTAGGTTTGTTCATGATCACATATTCCTTAGGTGCCGGATCGATGCGCTGGCCATCAAAGATGACTTCATCATCTAATTGGACACGATATCCCATTTCAGTAATGACCTTTCCATTGACTTTTACGTTTCCGGATGCTATAAAAATATCAGCATCTCTACGGGAACATTTTCCTGAATTAGCAATATATTTATTCAATCGCATTCCATTTGCAGCATTTTTAGTTTGCTGATCAACAGCAGCTTTTGCCTTTTGTTGTTTACCTGATTTTTTCTGCTTATAAGATTTGCTTTTTGTCATTACGCACATTTTTGCAAAGGTAGAATAATTGATTTAGCTTTTAGATCAAGAATGAATCTTAGATTAATCGATGACTCTTTTTATCACCACCTCCACATCGATGAGCAAAATGGAGAGTACACCGGCTACAATAATAAACTTGATCAAATTGTGTAATATCAAATAATGCCTGGTTTTTATAGTCATCCATAAAGTATAAAGAAATATAACCATCAGCAGAGCCGTAAACAGGAAATACCATTTCATATAGCCGGTTTCAAAGTTCAATAGTAAAACAGCAATGGGAAATAAGGTTGATATCACTAAAATACTGATCAACCGTTTAGAAAATCTTATTCCGTATTTAACCGGTATGGTTTGGTAATCTAATGCAAAATCGCCTCTAAGGTTTTCCAGATCTTTAGTCAACTCTTTGATCAAAAGCAATAAGAATAAGAAAACAGCATGAACAAAAATGATGATCTCAAAATTCTTATAATAAACAAAGATGGCAAAGAAAGGCACTATAGATAATAGGGATGCTGTGAGATTACCAATGAAAAAATACCTTTTTAATTTATGAGAATACAGCCAAATAAAAAAAATATAGCCGGCAAAAAACAAAACCGCCTTAAAAGAGACATAGCTGGCGATGATAACCGAAAGAAAATTTAAAACAAAATAAAGACTTAACTTAGACTGTTGACTGATCTGATTATCGATCATCGTCTTTTGAGGTTTGTTGATGATATCCTTTGATGCGTCATAAAAATCATTGATGATATAACCCGATGCAATGGCTAAAGCTCCGGCAACAATAATGAGGAATAAATTTACATCAAAGATTATTTCTCTAAGCGAATAATTAGCCGGCGCCATAATAAATACCGATGCTAAATATTGAGCTACAACGATAACTAGCACGTTATAACCTCTTACTACAGAGAATAAAGAAATCAACTTAAAGAAAAAACTTTTAAGTTGTTGCATAAAGATGTTTCCAATGAGTTTAAAAAGTATAGACTACTTCATAATGATAGCCCTCTAACTCTTTATCTGCTTTTTCCAGATCCTGAGTAAATCCTAATATGTAGCCACCACCACCGGAACCGCATAACTTTAAGTAATAAGCGCCTGTATCAATACCATGTTTCCAGAGCTGATGAAATTTTTCAGGAATCATAGGTTTGAAATGATCAAAAACAACATTTGATAAATGTTTCATATTTCCAAAAAGCGATTTAAAATCACCTTTTAGGAAATCTTCTACGCAGTTATCTGTGTGTTTAACAAATTTATCTTTGATCATTTTTCTAAAACCATCGTTTTTCATGTTTTCCATGAAGATATTGACCATAGGCTGTGTTTCGCCTTGCGCGCCACTATCTAATAAGAAAACCGCTCCCTGACCGCTTTTCTTTTGAGAAGGAATGCCAGTAGGTTCTACGTTATCTTTTGAGTTGATCAAAATCGGTAAACTCAAGTAGCTGTTGAGCGGATCTAAACCGGATGAAGTTCCATGGAAGAAGGCCTCCATTTTTCCGAATATACGTTTTAGCCGGATAAGCTTTTCTCTTTGAAGGTTTTCAAGAACAGTGATCTTATTCTGGGCATATTTATCATAAATAGCAGCCACTAAGGCGCCACTACTACCTATACCATAACCTTGTGGAATACTGCTGTCAAAATACATTCCCTGCTCGATATCCCTATGTAGTTTGTTAAAATTAAAATCTACAAGATCAGGATTCTCCTGGACCATTTTTTGTAAGTGATCATAGAATCTTTCGAGTTGATAGTTGCTTTTTCTAGCATTTTCATCCAGGTTATCATCGATTTTCAACGCACCATTGTAGAAGTTGTAAGGTATGGAAAGTCCTTTTGAATCTTTAATGATACCATATTCACCAAAGAGTAGGATCTTAGAATAAAAAAGCGGCCCTTTCATAATTTAGTTTTGTCAAAAGTATTGCTAATATAGCTAAACAAATAAAACGATTGATTAATTTTCACAAAATTATAAACTTTTTATCAGTCGAGTCCTTTTAAGATATAAGATTTTAGGTAAAATTCAAATATCACATTATCAATTAAATAACTATTTTAAAAGCTATTTTTTGGGCTATCAATCACATACTATGGCGAGGTATTATAAAAATTAAGCATAAGGCTTTAGCTTTAAAGGTCTAAAATCACTTATTATAAGTAAAAAGCATGACATTATACATCTTTGATCAGACCAAAATGATTTTATAAAATACAATGAGTTGTATGCATTAGATATATTTACCCGTAGTACACTATCAAACGATCAAGCCAGTTCGAGTAAATTTCTACAAGAAATTTATATAGAGAACATGGTCTTTGATCCACAACCTTATACTCGATATATTTTTTTTTCGCTTTCGCATCAAAAAAACACTCGATTTGACTGATTTTGCTTTACAAATTATCATAATACATTACGAGTTATAGTAATTACTAAGTAAAAGATCTGGGACAGATGAACTTCACCATATAGCGTTTACCCTTTTGGTTTTCATCAATTGACCATAAAAGCAAGGGCTCAAAGCCTATTGAATAAGCAATACTTACCATAGCTAGGGCTACAAGGTCCCATTTGATGAATTATGATTTGATGACCTTTGCTCCATTTCCCACTTCGTCATAAATGACATGTTTATCCTGACACAGTAACGTAAGTTCTTCTTCTATATATCGTATGACCTTTTGGCTATACCTTTTTGGATAAAGCAAGTGGACGTTAGCTCCTGCATCAAGCGTAAAACAAACTGGAATACCTGTGTCATTCCTAAATCTCCAGATGCGTTTAATAATGTCCAATGTATTAGGTTGCATCAGGATAAAGTAGGGATCGCTCGTCATCATCATGGCATGTAAGCTTAAAGCTTCTTTTTCCACTAGTGTTATAAAATCCTCTAAATTGCCATTCTCCAATATTTTAAGTAATTGAGAGGCATTTTTGCCCGCTTGATCGAAACGTGTCCTGGCATAAGGATGATCATACATCAATCGGTGTCCCTGACTGCTACTAATGGATTTTTTCCCTTTATCTACCAGCAGTATCGCGTCCTGGTAATCCTTGAAGATACTGTGAACCCGATTTGCACGTATACCGTAATGGTCAGAGCTATCCCTTTTATCTTCCAATTCTCCCCAAAGCACCACCCGACCGATCAAGCTCCTACATGCACTTCCAGAGCCCAAGCGAGCCATAAAGGAGGCTTTTTTGTAATAATAGTCCCTGGTCATTTTCGGGGATATGCTTTTTTCCATCTCCATTAAGCAAATTGCAATAGAGGCCATAGCACTGGCGGATGAGGCGATGCCACTGCTATGCGGAAAGGTATTGCTAGTTCTGATCACGAACTTATGGTCTTTTACAAAGCCCACATATTCTTGTATACGCTGAAAAAAGTCCATGACCTTCGGTTCAAATGCCCTTTGCCGCTCTTCGTCCAAATAGACCTCTACATCAAGGTCATCATCCATTTCGCTGTTTTTTCTATAGCTTAAATGCGTTTCTGTCAGGGCTTTTTTTAGCGTAAGGCTGATGGAAGGATTACAGGGCATCTGGTCAGGTATCTTTCCCCAATATTTGACAAGCGCGATGTTACTGGGAGCCTGCGCGGAATGCTCTCCTTCTTCCGCTAGCCGGTCGTAATCGCGTAATATGAAATCCTCTGGTTTCATTGTTGTTATTTTTTCAAATATACTGCCATTTGTAATATCAGTACTATAAAATCGAATTAAACAAAAAAAATTATATTTAAAGCAAATTTCATTTATGAACATCCGATTATTCCGTAAAATATCCATCGCCATCGTGGTTTGCTTGTTGATAGGTTTCCTTGGGTCTATAGCTACACAGACCAGCGTGGACGATTGGTTCACCACATTGGAAAAACCTTCCTTCGATCCGCCTAACTGGCTTTTTGCACCGGTCTGGACGCTTCTATATGTCATGATGGGAATAGCAGCCGGTTTGGTTTGGTATCGCGGTCTACATCATGCATGGGTAAAAACGGCTTTATATCACTTTTTGTTCCAATTGTTCCTGAACCTAAGCTGGTCTGTCGTTTTCTTCGGGCTTCAAGAGCCTTTAGGCGCATTGTTCGTTATCATTGCGCTCATCGTTCTCATCCTACTGACGATGAAATGGTTTAGCGTAGCCGATAAAAGAGCGACTTATCTGATGATCCCTTATTTATTATGGGTAGTGTTCGCTGCTATCCTGAACTTTGAAATATGGCGTTTGAATTCCTGACCGATATTTTATTTTAGGAAAGAACGGTCGAATGCTAAGGGAAGCAGGGTTTTGATACTTTCTACCGCTAGTACTTTCCCTCTATCTCCCATGAAAAAGATCTCCATGGGTTTCTTGAACTTATATTCGTATTCAGCGATAACCTGACGGCAAGAGCCACAGGGTGGAACCGGCTGATCATTTGGCGCATCGATCGGTGAAGCGGTCAATGCCATCATATCCACGGACTGGTCTGGGAAATTAGCTGACGCATAGAAAAGAGCTACGCGTTCGGCACATAATCCGGCCGGATAGGAAGAGTTTTCTTGATTGTTCCCTTTTATGATCTCGCCATTCGCTAATCTTATGGCAGCGCCTACCTGGAAATCAGAGTATGGCGAATAAGCATCTGTCTTTATTCCAATGGCTGCTCGCATAAGCTCCTGGGCTGGTTTAGGGAGGTCTTGTATGCTATCGTAGACCCTGATTTCCGATGTTATCCTTTTATGTTCCATTCCTCTAAGATAGGTATTTGAAATGTAAGCACAAAGACCTATCACTCCAGTCCTTAATATTCTATGTAGGTATCTTCGCCAAAGTTAAAGGTCAAGCTGAACCTCAGGGTTCCTTCTAGTGGATTTTGTACTCCCTGAGCAGTGGAAAAAAGATAGGAGGTATCAATATTTATCCTGGAGAACTTAAAACCTGCACCTAGCGTGGCAAACTGGCGAAAACCCTTTTCCTGGGATTCGTTGAAGTATCCTAGCCGAAAAGCAAAACTATCCTGATACCAGTATTCAGCGGCAAGCGACCAGGTGATCTCTTTCAATTCCTCTGATAGACCACCCGGCGCATCACCCCAGGAAGAAAAGATAGCAGAGAATTCATTCGTTGTGAAAAAATCATCTTGCTGATTAATAACGCCGTCATCATTCGTATCTTTCGGGGTAGGGACAAGTAATTTATTGAACTCTACGGATGTTGATATTGTATTATTGGCATCGAATATAAAATCAAAACCGGTACCTACTTTAAAGTTAGTGGGTATAAAATTTTCATTCCCAGCGTCATCGTATTTTATCTTAGGACCGATATTTCCTATCTTGGCCCCAAAGCGCCATCTCCCATTGAAGTTCTTGTAGAATTTCTCTTCCCCTCTATAAAATGCGGATATATCAGCGGAAAAGGAGTTGGCAGCCGTCGCATCGCCACCTGATCCAGGGAATTGCAGGTCAGACCTGATATATCTCCCGGTAACGGCCATGGAGAATGTTTCGCTAAGACGTAGTGCATAACTTCCATCCAGGGATAATTCTGTTGGCTCCACTTGCTGCGGTACCTGCTCGGGTGTTTGACGCAGATCTACGCCACCCAGGCCAAAAACCCGTAAACTTCCAGCAAAAGCACTTCTCCTGTTGATACGATTAAAATAGGTGAGCTGACCTAGATTTATATCATCTGCCAATTCCCTAAGGTAAGGCGTATAAGATAGCCCGATACCTTGTTGGGTCTCAGAGAAAACATATTTCGCGGGATTCCATTGTTGAGAATAAGCATCAACTGAGGTGGCGACACCTTGATCGCCCATTCCAGCAGACCTTGCATCACCGGCGATGAGCAAAAAAGGCACTCCGGTGGTGATGGCTCTATCCTCTATGGATGGTGTGTCTGGTTGGTCTTGACTGAAAAGCGGAAATGAAATAATGCCAAGTATGGTGAAGAAGATGAATCTATTGATTACGTTCATGTTTTGATGATTAAGTTGCAAATATATTTATTGGGTATCAAAGGATGACCAGCTTTTCAAATTTTTCTTTCTTTTGCTGTGTAACGGTAGACTTTACCGTGAGCTTATAGATGTAAACTCCCTTGCCTATGCGTTGACCAAAGTCATCCCTTCCGTTCCAGGTGATATCGCGTGAGAGGAATCCATCGGTGGTGACGGTCTTTCTTTTAGTCCACACGACTTTACCGGTTACAGTAAAAACCTGGACCTGTACCTTTAGGGGTTCCATAGGTCTGTTATGATTGAACCAGAACTCCGTGTAGTCCGAGAAAGGATTAGGATAGTTCAGAACGCGCGTTATTTTTAAGCCGTCTGTGGATTCCACCCTGAAGCTTAATGTGGCAATGGATGAATTGTTGTAGGTATCCCATGCCTTAAGTTCTATGGTATGTTCACCTTCCTCCAGATCGCGAAGTTTAAAGAACACCTCACCCTTTGTGAAGTCGTTCTCAGCTGCTTCGTAATATTCGTTGAGTTTAATGGGGTTTTGCTCATCACCGTCTAATATGGCAGTGATGTCATGTCCTATGGAGCCTGCAGTATTTATACCGTTCTCATCTGCAAGCTTTGCCAGCAGAAAAGGGCTATCATTCGTCACGCCACCGTCAACAAAGGATTCATCGTTCATGAAAAGGTTGATGCGAGGACCCTGATCGTCAGAACCAGCGTTCTCATTGATATCACCTACCAGGAAGTCGTTGAAATTGCCCGTAGAATCATCTAATTGACCATCTCTTAATGCATACATACTGATCTTTCCGTTTCCTACGGGAATCTTTGTGTCCTTAGGTAAAATGAACTCAAAGGAGAACGCACCATTTTCTACACTTGCATTGCCTCTAAAAAGTGCTTCTCCCAGGATGCTGAAGTCCATGATCAATAACTCTCCATTACCGCCGGTTGTGTTATCATTACCTAATGTTTGTCTTTGTATTCTTTTATCGAATAGCGTGGCAGATACCTTACCATTATAATTGGTGACTCGCTGACCACTTTCATTAACGATCTCTCCCTTGAGCTTGACATTGCTAAGTCCTTTCAGCGTATCATTGAACTGGGATACTGGTAATCCGTTTATTTCTGTTAACTCAATGTTCGGTTCCGCATAAGGTAAGCTCATAGCGGGATCACCCAGGTAAAAGACGATACGCTTTCCGTCGCCGCCCAACGTATTTTTAGTTTGCATCACGGCCTCACCGGCCGTTATGCCCTCGTCCTGATAATCAAATAGGAAAGGAGCAAGCTCATTATTAAAATTAACACCGGCACCAACGCTAATAGCTCTTGTTGTGGTGATCATGGCTACTGGACCGCCTTGTGTATTGTAGTAGGATAGCTCACCGGCTGCAACGCGTAAAGGATTGTCAAATCTTGTAAATTCACAAGTTACGGTAACGAATATATTGAAGCGTTCCGGGTTAAGCCAATTTTGAACGGATTCTTGTGTTACCAATCTTTCCTGAGCTAAACCTTCTTCACCACCGTGACCAAAGTAGTTGATGACTGCAACGCCAAGCTCTACCTGATCGTTGATCTCTCTTTTCGCTTCCGGGTAACGATCGCCACCGGCGGAGGTTTCTTGCTGAAAAGCATCGGAGTGGATCTTCTTAACATTGATAAAAGGCTTGTTTGCTTCAATTTCATCACCCAGGTCGTCCAGATTTTGCTGGATGGTGGAAAATTCCCAGGAACGGTCTACATCGTCGGAAACCAGTAGGAAATTGTTCCGATATCGGTCATACGAAGGTCTTTTCTCATAATCGATGATCTTATCGACCATTTCGTTCGCGCGATTGGGAGAGTCGGCTAATATCCTTCCAACGGCCAGGTCCATCATGTCCGTTCCGCTCATCCTACCTTCTTCATCATCCATCATGGTAAAGAAGTCATCAGACATGAAAGAGGAAACATCTGTTCGGGAACTATGTAATTCCTGATAAGTAGGAATGACATTGGTATTGTTTTGTATCCTGTCCTTGTAGTCCACTGAAGTGTCGCCCAGCAGGGTCAAAAAACGTAACGGGTTTCCGTTAGGCGCATTATCATAGATGTACTTTACGAAATTCCTTATCGCTCCTATATCGGCCTTGCCTGAATTGAACTCTTTATAAATGTCTTTCAAGAAGACAACCCTAGTAGTAAGACCGTCTTGTTGTGCTCTAAAGTCCGCCAATCTTTTAGCGGGCTGCGCGTAGGATTCCCGGGCAATGACAAGATAGTCTACAGGTTCAATTTGTCCCTGTGCGCTCATAAAGATGTTGCCTTTCAGGTCAATATTGCTTATCTTTTTGTTGCCACCTTCAAACCTAGGCCTTAGCAAATTATCGTTATCAAAAGCGATGAACTTTTTGGGCTGGTCGGTCATGTTCCTGGAGAAAGTCAATTCATTTACCTGCTGGCTGTTGTTAATGCTGTTGATATCCGTCCATTTGGAAATGTCCCAAACCTGATCGACTGAAGAAGCATTGGTTATTTTGAATTGAACAATATCGTTTTGAGGATTATCCTTTTGATAACTAAAGATCAGTTGACCTTCTTCATATTTCAATTGTCTTTTTGCTTCAAGCCTTATGTAGTCCAGGAAAGCATTAGCTGCAGGATTACCGTTCTTATCGTAGTTTACTCCCACTGTGATGGAATCCTGGTCTACGCTAACCTGAGTGGAGCTCGCACCCGTCGTGGAGGGCATATCATCACCTGTAGCCTCCATATTGAACGTGCTGACATTCTGACCATTGAGAGTGATGTTCATGGAGGTTTGATTATCCGCGATCGCAGCTGCTTTAACGGTAATATTCACGGGTTCATTCGTTATCAGGTTGGGAAGTTCAAAGCCATAGGCTCTTTCCGTCTCGATATCAAATCTGTCACCATACCACTTTCTACCTACTAGAGACGGACTGGACTCATCCACCTCGTAATAAGCAACATCTTCAAATGTTTCAACGATCTCAGCCGGTGTACCTGATGGTTGGGAAAAAGAAAGGATCCTTTCACCATTGCCGGCCGTGGTCGAGATATAATAATAAGCACGTTCTGCATAAAGGTTGAGGTGTGTATCATTCTCATCATCATATTGTCCCTCCGTTGCCGTAGCATAGAACCTTATCTTATCGCCTGGGTCAAAACTTCCATCACCGCCACCGATTATCTGGAGTGGTATTTCCGGAGGGTCATAATATTGATTTTCTGCGTTCAGCAATGGAAGCATACTGCCACCGTGACCTAATATTCTAATGTTGCTGGGTTGGATATCGCTAGTGTTGATGCCTAGAGCACTTAGGAAACCAATATCGATCTCATGGACGCCGGTCTTTTCCACATAGAATTCGTACCAATCTCCCTGAGCTAAAGCTGAGCTGGTAATTTGATCTACATTATTCTTAGGTGCCACTGAGCGGTTGTCAACTCTCTGGACCGGGCGAAGGTCAAAGGATCTAAGCTTAAAGTACTGACCTTTTTCCTTGATAATGGCATTGACCGTGATCGTGGTTTTCCTTCTATTGCCAGCTTTGCGTTTTTTAATTTTAAAGTCCAGTTCAGACGGGGCATTTCTTAGCTTTCCTATTTCAGGTGGACGCACAGGTATAAGGTCAGGGTCTGTAAGCTCATAAGATATCTGATCGCTTAAGACCTTTGTGAATCTTATTCCATCAAGATCATCCATATAGTTCAATTCAAGCATATTTTCAACTGAGCTGTTGATGGTTTCTCCCCATGGTATGGTCACACGCTTCTGAGCATGTGTCATACAAAAGAGCAAGTTCATCGATAAGATAAGGACGATCGATCTTGTGTATTTCATTTTACAACTTATATTATCGGATCATTACCATAAGCGATAACGAAAATAAGGCTTATATAGTATATAAAAGATCGGTTAAAAAAGAATATTCGACCCTGTCTTTAAAATATAAGGGATGGATGATTTTTTTTGGGATTTAAAATAGAATTTCAAAAATAAACTTGATAATAGTCCGTTAATTATTATATTGCGACCTTTAAATACCATAGTATTATGAGAACAAACTCATTTTTCAATCTAATTTGCCTGGTCTTTATACTACTAGTTGTTTCCAGCTGTAATAATACCCGGGATTATAGTACTAATTCACGTGCGACCGGCTGGGACCTGACCGGAAAGAAAGGGAATGACTACAAGACGGACTACGAAGAGAACGAGCCGGCACCAGGACTTGTTTATGTAGAAGGAGGAACCTTTACCATGGGTCGCGTTCAGGACGATGTGATGCATGATTGGAACAATTCACCCACACAACAACATGTACAGTCTTTCTATATGGATGAAACAGAAGTGACGAACAGAATGTACCTACAATACCTGGACTGGTTAAAACAAACCTTTCCACCAGAAGAGCAAGGTTATAAGAACATTTATACCGGTGCCTTACCAGATACATTGGTCTGGCGAAATCCTTTAGGTTTTAATGAGAACATGGTCAATAATTATCTTAGACATCCCGCTTATCAGAACTATCCGGTGGTTGGCGTGAACTGGATCCAGGCTACTGAGTTCAGCCAGTGGAGAACGGATATGGTCAATCAAAAACAATTATCCGAAGAGGGTTTTACAACTAGAGATGCTTATCTAGATAATTCTCCGGACAAAACCTTTAGTACGGAAACCTACCTCAATGCACCCAAGCAAGTTTATGGTGGGAGTGACTCTATCACCAGAGGAGGAAAGCAAACACAACAAAGACTTCAAAACAACGAGGACAGCACGAATGTGTACGTTAAAAGAAAAGATGGAGTTCTTTATCCGGAATACAGACTGCCAACAGAAGCAGAATGGGAATATGCAGCGCTTGCCTTAACCTCGAAGCGAGAATATAACCTTCATAAGGGAAGAAAGAAATATCCATGGAACGGACAATATACGCGTTCAGGAGAAACAAGGACAAGAGGAGACCAAAAAGCCAATTTTAAACAGTCCAAAGGAGATTACGGTGGTATCGCGGGTTGGAGCAGTGATGGTGCTGATATAACTGCACCTATTAAATCCTACGAACCAAACGAGTTTGGGCTTTATGACATGGCCGGTAACGTTGCAGAATGGGTGGCCGACGTGTATCGACCGATCGTAGATAACGAATTCAACGACTTTAACTATTTCAGAGGTAATGTATACACGAAGAACGTTATAACCGAGGATGGAAAAGTAAAGGTTCTAGGACCTCAGGAAGTCCAATATGATACATTAAGCGATGGAACACTTATCGCGAGAAGCCTGCCTGGTGAAATAGAAAATGAAAAAATAGGTGAGGACGAGACCTACCTCAGGACCCAATTCACTAAAGCTGATAATAGGAACTTTAGAGATGGAGACAAAAAATCATCAAGATACTATGGAACACCAAAAGCCGATGAGAAAGAAATGTACAAATCCCCTGAGAACGAAGCAAAGATCGACTCTTCCGGCGTAGTTAGAAAATATGATGAATCCAGTGATAAGACAACGTTGATCAATAATAAAGTGCGTGTTTACAAAGGAGGTTCCTGGAGAGATCGTGCTTATTGGCTTGATCCTGCGCAAAGGAGATTCTATCCACAACATATGGCTACGGACTACATAGGTTTTAGGAACGCGATGTCTGAAGTAGGTGGAAAATCCAAAAAAGGCAGAACAAGAAGATAAAAGAACAATCTAAAAAAGATAAAGCCCTACTGTACTGGTAGGGTTTTTTTATTCGTTTTAGTATGGAAATAGAAGCGCTTTATCAGGAATTTATCAAGAGTCGAGGAGTTTCTACCGATACTCGCAAAATAACCAGAGGTTCTATTTATTTTGCCCTTAGAGGTGAGCATTTCAATGGGAATGATTTCATCGAGGATGCTTTTCAGAAAGGAGCGTCAAAAGCAGTGGTCGATGAGCGAGTAGAAACCCCTAGAAATGAAGACGTCATCCTGGTAGATGATACTTTAAAGACGCTTCAGCAACTGGCGCAATTCCACAGGAGAACATTAAAGACACCTATCATCGCCATCACCGGCAGTAATGGCAAGACCACTACTAAGAAACTTTGCCAGGCCTTTTTTTCCACTACTTTTACAACATTTGCCACTCAGGGTAACCTTAATAATCACATCGGTGTTCCGCTTTCCTTATTACAAATAGATGAGTCCATCGAAATAGCACTTATCGAGCTGGGCGCAAACCATCAAAAAGAGATCGAACGATTGTGTGACATCTGCGAACCGGATTTTGGTTATGTTACGAACTTTGGGAAAGATCATTTAGAAGGTTTCGGTGGCGTGGAAGGTGTTATCAAAGCCAATTCCGAACTTTATGACTACCTTAAAAAGATCGGTGGTAAAATATTCATCGATCTCAAAGATGAGCTTCAAAGGAATCGATCAGAAGGTGGTGACCTGATACCTTTCAATCATAAGGATGATATCATAAGTTTAATATCGGCCAAACCATTCTTAAAGGTGAAAATGGGTGATAAGACTGTCCTTACAAATCTGGTGGGTGATTATAATTTTCAGAACATCGCTGCCGCCTTTAGCATGGCAAATTATTTTGGTATACCGAATGAGCCATTATCCAGGGCATTAGCGGATTTTACACCTGAAGATAACCGCTCCCAATTCATAAAGACTGATAATAACCAGATCATTTTAGATGCCTATAATGCGAATCCATCCAGTATGGAATTAGCCATCGACAACTTTACCTCACTAGAAGGAGGTTCAAAATCAGTTATCCTGGGCGATATGCTTGAACTTGGCACAAGCAGTTACGAGGAACATCAAATTACGATCCATCAGCTTGAACAACTTGATCTTAAGAAGATTTACTTAGTCGGAGAGGCTTTCTTTGAACATCACTTCAGTTCGGATAAATTTCTTTTTTTCAGACATTTTGATGAACTCAAAGCGCATTTACAGGAAGAACCTATTGAAGACCAACTTCTATTGATCAAAGGCTCGCGAGGTATTGCTTTAGAACGCTGTATAGATTTGCTTTAAATGAGTGCAAAGGCAAAAGATATAACTTCTGCAGTTACTTTTAAGAACATCAACAGACTAGCTATTCCCGCGATTATTGCTGGTATTGCCGAACCTTTGATCTCTCTGGCAGATGTTGCCATCATAGGTAATGTAAGTTATGATTCAGTGCCGGCTCAAGGTGCTGTAGGGATTGTAGGTTCTTTTCTCTCTGCGCTCATTTGGATATTGGCCCAAACAAAAACCGCAATTTCCGCTTATGTATCACAGAGCTTTGGCGCTAAGCGTATCAACAGCATTAAGACGCTCGTGCCACAGCTTCTCTTGTTCAATCTTTTGCTGAGCTTCGTGCTTTATATCGTTACGTCAATTGCTGCGACATTCATCTTTGAAGCGTATAATGCAAGCGGTCAATTACTGGAATATTCCGTATCCTATTACCGCATTCGTGCGCTGGGATTTCCGCTCACCTTGCTCACTTTTGCTATATTTGGTGTATTCAGAGGCATGCAGAATACCTATTGGGCGATGAAATGCAGTCTGATAGGAGCAGCGGTCAATATCAGCTTTAACTTTTTACTGGTTTATGGCATAGAAGGTCTTTTTGAAGGTTTTCACATCATCGGTGCGGCTTATGCAAGTTTGTTGGCGCAATTAACTATGTTCCTTATGGCTTTATGGTATTACGTTAATAAAACCCCTTTTAGTTTTAAGGTAAAGCGAAAGATCAATCCCAAGATGAAAGACTTGCTCATCATGAGTGGCAACCTCTTTATCAGGACGGCTTCGCTTAATGTCGCTATTTATATGGCCAATGCTTATGCAACGGATTATGGTAAGAACTTCATCGCTGCACAAAGTATATTAATGAACATCTGGTTGTTCTTTTCTTTCTTTATAGATGGTTATGCTAATGCAGGGAATGCCATGGGTGGCCGATTTCTGGGAGAAAGGAATTATCCTGATCTCTGGCGACTCTCCAAGAAGATCAGTTTCTATGCGATCGTCATCGCATTTGGTTTGGGCATTATCTGCGTTTTGCTCTATAGCCAAATAGGAATGTTGTTCAACAAAGATGCAAATGTCCTTCATATTTTTAAGGACATGTTCTGGATCGTTTTGCTTATGCAGCCCATTAATGCTCTGGCTTTTATCTATGATGGTATCTTCAAAGGGTTGGGTGAAGCAAAATACCTGAGAAACTTATTGCTGGTCGCAACCTTTGGCGGTTTTATACCAACGCTGCTTTTAGCTGATCACTTCGGGCTGCAGCTTTATTCTGTGTGGATCGCGTTTGGCATTTGGATGATCATACGAAGCTTTACTTTGGTCTTTAAGTTCAGAAGTAAATATTTAGCTCGTGCCGTTTAAAACAGTTTAACAATTGCTTAAATTCATTATCGTTTTCATATCATTACTTTTATCCTATGGAACGAGATATACATGCTACCGGATTTAGATTTACCACTTACAGCGAACCGGAACAGTCTATTTTTGAAAAATTGCTGGATATTTTTCAAGAACTATTGACGCACACTTCCGGAGATTTTGACGAAGCGATCGAATGGTTGAGAGCATTAGATAAGGAATATGATCTTACCGATGAAGACTATACGATTGATGATTTTATAGAAGATCTCAAACAAAAAGGCTACATTCGGGAAGAGATCGACTTTGATCCAGATGTGGATGGCGACGGTCAGGGTGATGGCAAAGGGAAATACAGAATCACAGATAAGACCGAGCAGGCGATAAGACAACGCGCATTGAACCAGATATTCGGCAAACTGAAAAAATCAAAATCAGGCAATCATAAAAGTAAGGACACAGGTGCCGGAGCGAATACAACAGGCGATAAACGTAACTACAGATTTGGTGATAAGCCAGAACAGATCGCTATGACAGAAAGTCTAAAAAATGCTTATAGCAATCATGGTATTGATGACCTCCAACTTACAGAAAACGATCTGGTGGTAAATGATACTTTTTACAATACGCAGATGAGCACGGTCTTGATGATCGATATCAGTCATAGTATGATCCTTTATGGAGAAGATCGCATCACTCCGGCCAAGAAGGTGGCGATGGCACTTTCACAATTGATCAAAACGCGATATCCTAAAGATAGCATAGATGTTATCGTGTTCGGTAATGATGCCTGGCCGGTGAAGATCAAAGACTTACCTTATTTGAAAGTTGGCCCCTATCATACAAATACCGTAGCCGGATTACAATTGGCCATGGACATACTCAGAAGGAAAAAGAATGCAAACAAGCAAATATTTATGATCACAGATGGTAAGCCCAGCTGTTTGAATCTCCCTAACGGTGAATATTATAAGAACTCCGCCGGATTAGATCCCTATATTCTGGAAAAATGCTACAATATGGCCGCTCAGGCGCGCAAGCTAGATATTCCGATCACGACCTTTATGATCACACAAGATCCTTATCTAAGACGATTTGTAGAAGAGTTTACGGCCAGCAACAAAGGAAAAGCTTTTTACTCCGGCTTAGGTGATCTGGGTGAAATGATATTTGAAGATTACGAAAACAATAAGAAAAAAAGAAGACTTAAATAATAACATAATGACAAAACCCGATATCACTACCTTAGGTGAACTCAAAGCGAAAGATTATTCCATTAAGAGCATCAAAGATGAACTAAGGGCAAATCTGCTCAGGAACATCAAATCTAATACTAATAGTTTTGAAGGTATTTACGGCTATGAAAACAGCGTGATCCCGCAAATAGAAAGAGCTATCTTATCGAAGCACAATATCAACCTTTTAGGATTGCGCGGTCAGGCCAAGACTAAAATAGCTCGTCTCATGGTAAATCTATTAGATGAATGGATACCTGTTGTTAAAGGAAGTGAGATCAATGATGATCCATTTGCACCGATATCGCATTATGCTAAAAACCTCATCGATGAGAAAAAAGATGATACACCGATAGACTGGCTCCATCGTTCCCATCGATTTGCAGAAAAGCTAGCCACGCCGGACGTGAGTGTTGCTGATCTCATTGGCGATATAGATCCGATTAAAGCGGCCAATCAAAAGCTTAGCTATTCTGATGAACGCGTGCTGCATTTCGGTATGATCCCGCGAGCGAACAGAAGTTTGTTCGTTATCAATGAGTTGCCCGATCTTCAGGCTCGAATACAGGTTTCCCTTTTCAATATCCTTCAGGAAGGCGATGTGCAGATACGAGGATTCCAACTCAGAATGCCATTAGATGTTCAATTTATCTTTACCGCTAATCCTGAAGATTATACGAATCGTGGAAGTATCGTTACGCCACTAAAAGATAGATTAGGTTCGCAGATATTAACGCATTACCCTAAAGATATTGCAACCGCAAAGACCATTACGCAAAACGAGGCTAAAAAGCAAGAAGATCTGTCAGTTGATATTCATATGTCTGATGTAGCGAAAGACCTGCTTGAACAGATCAGTTTTGAAGCGCGTGATAATGAATATGTCGATGCCAATAGCGGTGTAAGTGCGCGTTTAAGCATATCAGCGTATGAAAATTTAATGAGTACGGTGGAACGGAGAGCCATCGCTAACGCTGATGATAACACCCAAGTGAGATTAAGTGATTTTACGGGAACGATCCCGGCGATCATTGGAAAGATCGAATTGCTTTACGAAGGAGAACAATCCGGTGCTGATCAGGTCGCCATGATGTTATTAGATGAAGCGATTAAATCCATATTTATTAACTATTTCCCAGAGATTAAAAAACTGGAAAAGAAAGAAGAGAAAAAACCCTACGATGATATCATCGCCTGGTTCTACGAAGGCAATGAAGTAGAAATATTAGACAATGCATCAGATGATGAGTACAAAGCCAGCCTCCTCAAAATGGAACCGCTGGAAAAATTGATCAATGCGCATCAACCAGAACTCGATGAGCAGGATAAATTCTTCTTTATGGAATTGGTCTTGTGGTCTTTAACGGCATTTAAAAAACTTAGCAAACATCGATTTACAGAAGGTTATCAATTTAAAGATAGCTTAGGCAGTTATATTCAGGGACTTTAGGGAATTATGGATTTTGAGTTTTGAATTTTGAATTCAGGATGTTGAATTATTGATTTTAAACCTGTGACGCTGTAAACCATATTATGAATTTATTAAAGCCTATTTTTGTAGAGCTTTTGAAAAGCTATCATGTAATAGTGTTCAATTGATAAAAAGCAATCTTCAAAAATATACCTGAACAAATAAATTAGGCGTAATCCCTAAATTATTACGCCTAATTTTTTGTATTACATCATTTTGCAACCTGTAAAAACGCTCAGAGATCACCTGATGATCGGTTAAATTAAGAATGCCGATCCCGGTTTTTATGC
>CAJXLO010000036.1 GCA_913056525.1 uncultured Psychroflexus sp. | reverse complement strand
CAGGAATTAGAACTTGCTATTAGTCAATTGGTTTATCCGGAAGAAGCGATAAGCATTGAAGGAAGAAAACCTGAACTGCTTGAGATCGATCAAATTTCTATGGATCGCAATGCTGAAATCGATGTGTTTAAAAAGAAGCTGACGAAAGCCAGGCAAACAGAATCTGTACTCAAGAATCAATATTTGCCAGGATTCTATGGTTCTTACGCTATCACGACCCGAAATGATATCGATCAGAATTTAAAAGTGTTCCAGATAGGTTTAAAGATCCCGTTACTATTTTTTGGGCAACGATCCAGAGTAAAGCAACAGCAAGTTCAAGTTGAACAAGATCAGTTGCAATTAAAAGCTGCTCAAACAAGCTTACGAAACAAGCGAGAAACCTTGATGAACCGCTATATGAATCATCAAAACAGCAGAGACCTGTTCCAGAAAGAAAGGCTTCCTTTAGCGGATGAACTGGCCAAAACCGCTCGCAAGAAGCGTAAGTTGGGTGCTATTGATTTTTTTACTTATACTAAGACATTAGAAGAATCACTCAATATCAAAATAGGATATCTCAACTTTTTAGTTCAATATAATACCACTGTCATACGATATAATAACTTGTTAATACAATAATCATGAAATCCTATAATTTTATAATACTTACATTCAGCATCTTGATCATGAGCTGTTCCGAAAATAAACAATCAACGGATAAAAATGCTGATGAAACGAAAGATATATCTAAATCTGAAGAATTGATACAGCTTACAGATGAACAGTTTAAAAAAGGAAATTTTAAGTTAGGAAAGATCCAGGAAGAACAAATTTCTGATAAGATCAGGATCAGCGGTCAGGTAAATGTGCCGCCTAAATTTGTTCATTCTGTGAATTCTCAATTTGAAGGTTATGTAGAAAATATCAACCTGATAGAAGGCGATCCGGTAGAAAAAGGGCAAACCTTATTTACGCTAAAAAATCAAACCTTTCTCCAGTTTCAGGAAAATTATATTTCAAACTATAACCAATTAGAATACTTACAAGCTAATTACGAACGTAAAGCAGAATTGGTAAAAGATTCAATCGTTTCGACACAGCAATTCCAAAAAGTAAAAAGTGATTATCAGGACATGCGTTCTCAAGTAGCCGCCGATGCAGAAAGATTAAAAATGATGAACTTAGATCCAAAAGATGTATTGAATGGAAATCTAAGTAGCCTTATAGCTATTAAAGCTAACATAAGTGGAACGGTAGAAAACATCAATATTCAAAGCGGGTCTTATTTAGGAATGAACAAAGAAGCAATGAAGATCATCAACACAGATCATATTCATTTACAACTTAATGCGATGGAAAAAGATATTGATCAGGTAACTAAAAATGATACGTTGTCATTTCATATTCCGGAAGTCAGTAAAAAAGAATTCAAAGCAGAAATTATTCAGATCAGTAATGTAGTTAATGCTGATAGAAAAGTGTTGATCCATGCGCATCCACTGAAAGAAATTGAATTTTTGAAAGTAGGTATGTTCGTGGAGGCATTTAGTCATATCGGTAAAAAGAAAACACCCAGCTTACCGGTAACCGCTTTTGTTGAAAGTAATGAGAAAACCTATATTCTTCAATTAGTTGAACATAAAAATCAAACTTATTATCTGAAAAAGATTAATGTAAAAACTCGCAAAAGAGACGAAGGCTTCCAACCTGTTTTAAGCGATGTAAATCAAGAAAGTAAATATCTTGTCAAAGGTGGATTTGATATTGTCCAATAAAGTGATCGTGGGTAATTCAATCGAATCAAATTGTTTTATGAAAAAAACAAAATTATCTTAAAATTGTTTTTTATAAAAAACATAAACAGTATAAATGTGTTTTATACAAACAACAATAATATATTAGGTTTGTTTTTATATGAAACAAGTTGTATCAAATATTGATCATAACGATATAACCTATTTGCTTAATGTATTATAAACTCATCTCTTCCTCTCTCGATTAGTAATATAATCCATAACCGCCTTTTTTGTAGTAAGCCAGTTCCTTCCTTCTTTATAAGCATCTATTTTGCCTTGTCTGGCTAATAAGCTGATATATTCCTGACCATAGGGTAAACTTTCTTCCTTAACTAAATTTGAAATTTCAGTAAACTCCATATCGTTATCAGGAAGTGAACCTAAATAAATATTCATCGTGCGTTCTAATGCTTGCAGCATCAATAGGGAAAGTTTATAGTAATTACCTTTATTAGCTGCATTAAGCGCTGTATAATATTTCTTACGATCTGTACTTAAAATAATAGCCGGTGTAAAACCTACTTTAAGTAAAAGCAAGTTCATAACTAACCTTACTGTTCTACCATTACCATCAAAAAAAGGATGGATCCACACGAATTTATGATGGAAAACCGTTGCTAATTCTATATCATTGAGTTGTAGTGGATTTTCTAACACAAAAGCAATGAGCTCATCTAAAAGATCAGCGACTTTTCGCGCATTAGGTGGTGTAAAATTAGCACCAGCAATACGAACACCAGCGGTTCTTAACCTACCTGCATGATCTTCTTCTATACTTCTCAGCACATATTGATGTAGATCTAGAATATCCCTGACGTTAAGTACATAATCTTGATGTACGAGCGAATAAAGATGATCAAGTGCCAACTCGTGATTTTTAGCTTCAAAATGCTCGCGCAGCAATTTACCTTTTATAGTGATACCTTCTTGTAATACCAGTTGAGTTTCCTGCAAGGTTAATGTATTTCCTTCTATACTATTAGAATTATAGGTCCATTCTAGGGACAAAGCTTCTTTGATCTTTTGCAATGCTATCTGTGGAAGCGGTCTTGCTTCTTTTAAAACTGCCTTTTTCTCATAAAGCCTATCATAAGTAGGTTGCAATTTTTCTCGATATGATGTATCTATCTTCCACATACTACAAATATATGTATTATTATCGGATATACAAATTTATAAACCTATCCGATATTAAAATTAACAATTAAGTACCATTTAAAATTGAATAATTGAAGTTTGTTGTTTCTTCGACAAGTAGTTGAATTATAAATTTAGAGGGTTGGTTATTAGTATATTGATGATTCTTAATACTAATTTATATAGGGAATAGGTTGCTTTTGTTCAAAGAGTTCAAGGTCGTAAATAAGAAGGATGATAAAAAATTATTAGTCCATAATTAGACTATAATTGCGCCTGTTAGAGAAAAGGTATTTAATTTTGATCGGATTAAATAAAAAATATATTTCATGTAAAACAACATCTAAGCATTATAGAAACTTTGATCAGTTGTAAAAATATATCGGTAAGAAGAATTTTCTCCTCCAATTGAAAAGCTAAGTAAGTCTAAACCACTTCCCTACTCTTCTTTTCCCGCATGATGGTTTGTTCCCTGTCCGGTCCTACGGATACCAGATGGATGGGAATTCCCACTTCCTCTTCTATGAAACCTATGTATTCACTCAATGCTTGTGGAATCTGTTCTTCCTTTGTGGTTTTGGTAAGATCTTTTTTCCAGCCGTTTAATGTCTTATAGATCGGTTTGACATCATCCGCTTCTATGGAATAAGGCAAGTGATCGATCTTCTCGCCGCGATATTCGTAATGCGTGGCTACCTTTAATTGATCAAAACCGCTTAACACATCAGCCTTCATCATCATCAGTTGGGTCACGCCATTAACCTCTATGGCATATTTAAGCGCTACCAGGTCTAACCAACCACATCTTCTGGGCCTTCCGGTCGTAGCACCGAACTCGTTCCCTACTTTGGCCATCTTCCTGCCATAATCATCATCGAGTTCTGTAGGAAATGGACCACTTCCCACTCGCGTGGTGTAAGCTTTAAAAATACCAAAGACCGCTTTGATACGATTTGGCGCAACCCCTAATCCGGTACAAGCTCCAGCGGCCGTCGTAGTCGATGAGGTCACAAAGGGATATGTCCCGAAATCTATATCCAGTAACGAACCCTGCGCGCCTTCCGCAAGGATACTTTTCTTGTCTTTTATGGCCTTGCTTAAATAATTTTCAGAATCGATGAAAGTTAAATCCTGAAGCGACTGGACACCTTTGAAGAATTCATTTTCTAATTCCTGTAGATCATATTGTATATCAACATTAAAATACTTGATCATAGAGAGATGCTTCTCTGCCAGGTCGCGGTATTTTGCTTTCCAATTTTCGCTTTCCAGATCGCCGACGCGAATGCCGTTCCTTCCGGTCTTGTCCATATACGTTGGACCGATTCCCTTTAATGTCGATCCTATCTTGGCCTTTCCTTTGGCCGTTTCTGAAGCTGCATCTAAAAGTCGATGCGTAGGTAGGATAAGATGAGCTTTTCTGGAAATGAAGAGTCTTTCTTTTAGATCGATATTGTATTTTTTCAGGGCTTTTATCTCTTTCTGGAAGATAACAGGATCGATCACCACGCCATTGCCTACTAAATTGATAGCATTTTTATGAAAAATTCCGGATGGAATCGTATGCAAAACGTGTTTGATACCGTCAAATTCTAAGGTATGACCAGCGTTGGGTCCGCCTTGAAAACGAGCGATAATATCGTAATCATTGGTTACATAATCAACGATCTTGCCTTTGCCTTCATCGCCCCATTGAAGACCTAATAACAAATCTATGGACATAAAATTCTATTTGGATGTATTTTTCGTACCGTAAAAGTATAGGGAATGTTTATCGATAGTAATATCGAAAACTTCTTCAATAGTAGCTTTAATAGACTCTATTCGAGGATCACAGAACTCGATCACTTCCCCGGTATCGGTAAGGATCACATGATCATGCTGTCTGTCAAAGTAGGACTTCTCGTATTGCGCCTGGTTCTTTCCGAACTGATGTTTTCTGACCAGCCCGGAGTCTATCAACAGATCGATGGTATTATATAAGGTAGCTCTACTTACACGATAATTCTTGTTCTTCATGATGATGTAAAGTGACTCAATATCAAAATGTTCATCACTATCATAAATTTCATGTAAGATAGCATATCGTTCAGGGGTTTTTCTGTGTCCTTTTTCCTCTAAATATTTCGTAAAGACATTCTTAACGACAGCCTGATCCTTCTCAGAAGTTACTGTTTTTTCCATATTCGCAAATATAAGTCTTATTGTCGGGTTACTTTATCGATACCATCTATTTTTTTCAAATGGCTTATAAGTTTGTTCAATATATCATTGTTCTTGACCCTAAGGGAGATATCTCCTTCAAATATCCCGTCATCCGTAGAAAAGGAGACCTTTTTCATGTCCACGTTCAGGTTTTTGGATATTTCTTGGGTGATCTCGCTGATCAATCCCATATTATCAATTCCAGTAAGATGGATATCAGCTCTAAACTCCTCTTGCGATGAATCGATCCATCTGGCCTTTAAAATCTTATCCGTATAATTGCTTTGTAATTGTATGGCATTGGGACAATCGGTCTTGTGTACTTTCAATCCTTCATTAGAGGTAATGAAGCCGAACACGGAATCGCCCGGTATCGGGTTACAGCAATTAGCAAACTTATAGGCTAATTTGTCCTCGTTCTCACCAAATACAAGCTGGTCGTACTTCGTGGTGATCTGATCGCTTTTGATCTTCTTATCACTTGGCGCTTCCTTTCTTCTTATCTTGTTCTTAAAGAAAGAAACGAATGCATTACTATGACTGTTCGCGAACTTCTTGATCTGATCGTTACTGATCATACCACTACCTACTCGGTAATAAAGGTCTAAACTGGTCTGTAGGTTAAAATAGACCACCAGCTCCCGAATGACCTTATCCGTCAATTTGATCTTTTGTGATCTCAGCTTTCTGATCAGTAGTTCTTTACCATTGTCGGCGATCTTCCTTTTCTCCTCGTTCAGCGCAGATTTTATCTTGGATCGGGCACGAGCGGTCTTTGTGATGCTTAACCAGTTGGAATTGGGTTTCACGTTCTCAGAAGTAATGACTTCCACCTGATCGCCGCTCTTTAAACCGTGACTTAAAGGCTGGAGCTTACCATTTACTTTTACGCCTCTGGTCTTCAATCCGATATCCGTATGAACATGGAACGCAAAATCCAGTGCAGTTGCGCCTTTTGGTAAGGATTTTAGTTCGCCTTGTGGCGTAAAGACAAAGATCTCTTTAGAATATAAATTGAGCTTGAACTGTTCTACAAAGTCCACGGCATTGGTCTCATTGTTCTCAAGCGCACTTTGTAGTCGGTTCAACCATTGATTGAGGCCTTCATCTTCGTCCTGGTCTTTGTGCTTATATTTGTAATGCGCCGCATAACCGCGTTCCGCAATGGCGTTCATTCGCTCACTCCTTATCTGGACTTCCACCCATTTGTTCTCCGGACCCATCACGGTTATATGTAGAGCTTCATATCCAGTGGACTTGGGAGATGATATCCAATCTCGTAACCGCGTAGGATTAGGTCTAAAATAATCTGTGACGATGGAATAGATCTTCCAGGCCAGGAATTTCTCGTTCTGCGGATGAGAGGAATAGACGATCCTAATCGCGAACTTGTCGTACACCTCATCAAAGGAGATGTTTTTGTTCTGCATTTTCTTACGGATGGAATAGACTGATTTTGTCCTGCCTTTTATTTGATAATCTATCTTTTCCTGGTCCAAAGCAGAAGAAAGGATGGATGAAAATCTGTTGATGTACTTGTCCTGATCTTCCTTAGTGTCCTTCAGTTTGTTAAGGATATCTTGATAAACCTCAGGTTCAGTGTATTTCAGGCTCAGGTCTTCTAGCTCGGTCTTTATTCCGTAAAGTCCTATTCTATGGGCTAGCGGCGCATAAATAAAAAGAGTTTCACTAGCTATCTTCACCTGCTTATGCGTGGGCATGGAATCCATGGTCTGCATGTTATGCAAACGGTCAGCGATCTTGATGATGATAACGCGGATATCATCATTCAGGGTCAGTAGCATTTTACGGAAGTTCTCCGCTTGCATAGAAATATCGCCTTCTTTCTTCAAGCTAGAGATCTTCGTAAGACCGTTAACGATGATGGCGATGGTCTTACCAAAAAGCTGCTCAATATCTTCAAGCGAATATTCCGTATCCTCTACGACATCGTGAAGTAAGGCGGCCGCTATGGAAGAGGCGTCCAATCCTATCTGTGAGGCGACGATCTTCGCTACGGCGATAGGATGGAAAATGTAGGCTTCTCCGCTTTTCCTGCGCTGTTCCTGATGAGCATCAACGGCGATATTAAAGGCCTGGCGTATCATTTTCTTATCGGCCTTGCTCAGATCACGATAACTGATACGTAACAATTCCTTGTATTCTTTAGCGATCGCTTTTGATTCCTGATCGATATATTCCTGTGTCAACTCCATATCACTAAATTAGCATTTTTTTTATTACCTGTAAATAGAAATTTAATTCTTTAAGAATAATACCGATTAAAAATTTTTCTTCAGGCAACCTTATCAAAATGAAACACGTCTTAGTAAATGAATGCTATGGTGAAAATTATAAAATTACATGATCGATCTGATCTACTGGTTGCTCAACTAAAGGACCAGAATAGAAAAGCACAGTATAAATTTTATAAGATGCATTCAACAAAATTACTCAGTATAATCAGAATGTATATCTCAGACATCAATTGTGCTGAAGAAGTTTTATCAAATTGTTTTGTGAAAATATTTAAAAAAATCGACGCTTTCAATGGACCAGATATTGCTATTCACAATTGGATCAGAACCATTGCCATAAGAGAAGCCATTGATTTTTTAAGGACAAAAAAGAACATAGAATTTCCTACCGATCACTTTAATGATCTAGAAAATGAAGAAAGCAATTCTACTGATAATAATTACGACATTAATCATATACAAGAAAAAATTGATCAATTACCAGATGGATACAAAATGGTATTCATGCTGTATGTAATAGAAGAATATTCTCATGAAAGCATTGCTGAAGAATTAAATATAAGTAAAGGCACTTCTAAGTCTCAACTATTTAAGGCTAAAAAGATGTTACGCAGATTATTAGCCGTAGAAAATTACAACGATGAAAAAATTTGAAAAGAACATAAAAGACAAGCTGGAAAAAAGACGTATCGAACCAAGCGATCGCGTTTGGGCATCAATCGATAAGCAATTAGATCGATCAAAGACCAGACGGTTTAAAAAGAAATATTTTATGTATGGAATTGCCGCCGGAATCCTCATCATCTTAGGCTTTTTAGGCATTGGTCTACTAAAAATCAATAGCGATCCTAAATTGGACGCTCCAAAACAAGCTGCTCCTTCTTCTCTTGATCAGCCAGTAGATCAGACAATAAGAGAAATACAATTATCAGTCAATGAATTAGCCAAACGCAAAAGGACTAAGCATTTTTCTTTTAAAATACAATATGATCAACTAGAAAAATATAAATCATTTGATGAATTTGATGAATTTGATCATCAGCCGAAGAAGGAATTATTAATGAAAATGGATTCTAATCAGAGTTCAAAAGGGGAGAAATTATTAGCCGAAGTCGAAAATGAGCTGAAAAATGACCATCTTAATGAAGAAACCCAAAAACTATTAGACTTCGCGAATGATAAGCTAACCGGTTCAACTGAACAACAAATTACAAGTATTAAAGCGGAAGATTTACTACAAGAAGTGGAATTTGAGATCGAAAATGAAACATTAAAGCAAAAAATACTTTTAGCGCTTGAGAAAAAGATCGACCAGGCTAAAAATGCATTAACAAAATTGTAAAATGACCCTGTAACCATAAAAAAAGATATCATGAAAAAAAGAAGACTACTAATAGCTACATTTATTATTTTTTGGGCACCTTTTATCTACGCTCAGGATCAGGAGAAAACAGATGAAGATTGTAACCTGGAAATGATGCATAGAAAGATAAAAGATGAAGTAAAAGAGGAACTAAAGGATCGTATAAAAACGATCAATAAAAAACTTGACAATGGAGCATTAGATCAGGTTGAAGCAGAAAAACAAAAAAGAGCCATTGCGGAACAAAAAGCAAAAGATATAGAAGAACGGCAGGAAATAGCAAGAATCTTCTATCAATATGCAAAAAGGAATGATATTGATAACATCTGCGAAGTAGAACTTCCTGTAATCAAAGAAGACTATGAAAAATGGATTTCTCAGGTTGAAGAAAATGAAGATGAGTTCAAAATTCATGAGCATGTAGAAAGTATGAGAGAAGAATATAATTACGTTTATTATTCAAGACCGATTGTCAGTTTCGGGTTCAATAATACGTTTAGCGATGGTAGTTTTCTTGAGGACCCTACGCACAAGTTCGCTGGAAGTAGATATTTTGAATTCGGCTGGCAATGGAGCAGGAACCTTTTCAGAAAATCTAACAGATTGAGATTTGATTATGGGATTTCCATGCAATACAATGGCATAAAACCCAAGGACGAACTGGTATTCATCAAAAACGGACAGCAAACCGAATTGCAAGAATTTGGTCAGGACCTGGACAAATCAAAGTTCAGAATGACGAATCTTATATTGCCTTTACACATTGAGCTGACAGATTCAAAAAAACGCTTTGAAGATGGAGATATGACCTTTACAAAACCTTCGTTCAAGGTTGGTTTCGGTGGTTTCGTTGGAGTTAATTTTTCAACTTTACAGAAACTTAAGTATGAAGAAGATGATAATAGTTTCAAGCTGAAACAAAGAGGTGATTTTAACACCGAAACATTTATCTATGGAGTAAATGCCTTTATAGGAACAGATAATCTACAGCTTTTTGGGCAGTATAATCTTAACCCGGTTTTTTCGAAAAACCCTATTGATGAACACAATTTTCAGCTTGGAGTTAGGCTTGAACTAGGCGGATAAACATTTTACTTTTTAGTTCTACTCCATCGCTTTTACGCGCTGATAAAGCGATGGATGCGAAAAATTCATAAATACATAAGCCGGATGTGGTGTTAGGTTGCTGTAGCTTTTGCGGGTTAGTTTTTTTAATGCGCTGATCAGGTCGTTTGCGTTATAGGTTTGCTTAGCGAAATCATCTGCCTGATATTCGAACTTCCGCGAAAGGATCTTCATCAATAAGCCGGTCATTGTCGAGATAGGTGAATATAAAATACCAAACGCCACTAAACCGATGTGAAAGCTAGCTTGATCAACCCCTAATGCCTGTGCTAACAATGGATTTCCGATGAACAATGATAATAGCCATAAAGTGAAACCGGTCACTAAGATGCTGATGATCAAATTGACGATGATATGCTTCTTTTTATAGTGACCTATTTCATGCGCTAAAACAGCTACGATCTCATCATTATTCAGGTCGTTGATCAACGTATCGTATAAAGTGATCCGCTTTTCTCTTCCAAAGCCGCTGAAATAGGCATTAGCTTTTGTACTGCGTTTGGATCCATCAATTACATAAACATTTTGAAGTTGGAATCCGGTTTTATCCGCAAATGCGCGTATCTTATCTTTTAATTTGCCGTCCTCAAGTGGCGTTTGTTTGTTGAACAATGGAACGATAAGTCGCGCATAGAACATATTCATCAAAATGCTGAACACGCTGATCAATATCCACGCATACCACCAGAAATCATCTTGTACCTCCTGATAGAACAATATCAATAGCGACAATATCCCACCACCGATGATGATGCTCAGCACATAACTTTTTAGCTTATCCGCCACAAAGGTCTTCCTGGTCATATTGCTGAAGCCGTACTTCTCTTCAATAACGAATGTCGCATAATAATCAAAAGGTATGGATATAAGATCATTAGCGATGAAGATCAGACCAAAGAAGCTCAACGAGATAAGCAGGGAATGGTCCGTAAAGGAACGCGCTAACAGATCGACATAAGCAAATCCATCAAAGAGTAGGAAAACGATCAATACTGTAAAACTGAACAATGAGGTGATGTTGGAGAACCTAGATCTTTCCTGATTATAAGACTGCTGCTTGTCATAGCTTTCCTTATCATAGATATCGTCTAATTCATCAGGAACAGGATCATTCAAACGTTTATTGTTCAGATAGTCCAGATATTGGTCGACCAGGAATTCAAGGCTTATAATAACAATGATCAACCCATGCAAAATAGTAGCGGTCATAGGTGTTTTTACGCAAAAATACTATATTCAGTAGGAGAAAAATATTCATATCTCAGATACATTGTGTTTTTGGTCGTTATTTGTTGGCATATTTCAAATTAGAATGTAAATTTGCTTTATGGCAATGCAACAGCAGCAACTTGAAGATGTTTTAGCTTCACTTAGAAAGAATGTTCCTGGACTTGTTGCTAAGATGAAAAGATATGAAGCTGAGAATGAGCAGCTAAAAAAAGATATGAACGATCTTATATCCAAAAACTCATCTTTGCAGTTCCAGTTAGATGAAGCTATGAAACAGAATCAGTCGCTTAAGAACGCTAATGCATTGCTTGGCAGTAGTGATTATAAATATCAAACAAAGAAAAAGATAGATCAATTGATCAGAGAGATCGACCAATGTATTATTGAACTCAACGATTGAAGATGGCCAAGGAAAAACTTAACGTAAAAATATCCGTAGCCGGAAGACTTTATCCCATGACGATAAGCCCCGATGCTGAGGAGCTCATACGTAATTCGGCCAAAAGAATCGATGAAACGATCAAAAAATATCAACAGAACTACGAGGTCAAGGATAAGACCGACGGCCTGGCGATGAGCGCCCTGGAATTCTGTGTGGCTAACGAAAGTAAGGATATTTCAAGGTCCTCAAAATTAGACCAGAATATCAAAGCATTGGAAGAGTTGGACCAATTGGTCAAGCAAAATCTTTAAGTTCTTTACATTAAAATATTAATACTGCCTGTATTAGTTGTTTTATTTTTTGATAAACTCAACACTTAACAATTAGAAAGGGTGAGTCTTTATTGTAATAGCAAACCGTCTTTGAGCGGATCCTTGATCAGTAAGTTAGCCCTAATCCTTACATTAAAGGAGTTTAATTCAAAACAAACACTGATACAGGCTTTTTTTTAAAATTAAAATCATGGACCAATTAGTAATTTGTATTATAGTAGGCTTAGTAGCCTTAGTGGTAGGTTTCATCATCGCCAGGGTGATAGAAAAGAACAAAGCGACTAGCAAGACCAACGAAGCGAAACAGGAAGCTAAGAACATTATCAAAGAAGCAGAGCAGAAAGCCGAATCGATCAAGAAGGACAAGATCTATCAGGCCAAGGAAAAGTTCATCGAGCTCAAAGCAGAACATGAAAATGTCATCCTGGAACGCGATAAAAAAATAGCCAACGCAGAAAAAAGAGTTAAGGACAAAGAGTCCCAGGTCTCCCAGGAAATAGCAAAGAACAAAAAACTGGAAAAAGAACTGGACGAAAAGATAAAGGACTATAACAAAAGAAACGAATATTTAGAAAAGAAGCAGGAAGAAATAGATGATGTTCTTCAAAGAAAGATTCAACAACTTGAAGTGATCAGCGGATTAGGTGCCGATGAAGCTAAGGAACAATTGATGGAATCTATTCGTGAGAAGTCCAAGTCCGAAGCGATGTCCATTGTCCAGGAAACCGTAGAGGATGCTAAATTACAGGCACAACAAGAGGCTAAGAAAATTGTTATCAATACGATACAGCGCGTAGGAACGGAAGAAGCCGTAGATAATTGCGTTTCCGTGTTCAATCTGGAAAGCGATGATGTGAAGGGAAGGATCATAGGTCGTGAAGGAAGGAACATCAGGGCGATAGAATCGGCCACCGGCGTTGAGATCATCGTAGATGACACCCCGGAAGCGATCATCCTATCCTGTTTTGACTCCATTAGAAGAGAGATCGCCCGATTATCACTCCATCGACTCGTCACAGATGGCAGAATCCATCCGGCAAGAATTGAAGAGGTTGTGAAAAAGACCCAGAAACAGATCAATGAAGAGATCATTGAAATAGGAAAAAGGACCGTCGTTGATCTGGGTATTCACGGATTACATCCGGAACTGGTGAAAATGGTAGGGAGGATGAAATACCGCTCTTCCTATGGTCAGAATCTTCTACAGCATTCCCGGGAAGTATCCAATCTTTGCGGTATCATGGCAGCTGAGTTGGGATTAAAACCTAAATTGGCCAAAAGAGCTGGTCTTTTGCATGATATTGGTAAAGTACCGGAAAATGAAACGGAAACACCACATGCGATACTCGGCAAGGAATGGGCGGAAAAATACGGTGAAAAACCGGATGTCTGTAATGCCATTGGTGCGCATCATGATGAAATAGAAATGAACAATCTCATCTCACCTATCGTTCAGGTTTGTGATGCCATCAGTGGCGCTCGACCCGGCGCAAGACGTCAGGTAATGGATTCCTACGTTAAAAGGTTAGAAGAGCTGGAAAATACAGCGTTTGCGTTCAATGGAGTAAAAAAAGCCTATGCGATCCAGGCAGGAAGAGAATTGAGAGTTATCGTAGAAAGTGGCAAAGTGAATGATGAGGAAGCCAACAAATTATCCTTCGAAATATCCCAAAAGATACAAACTGATATGACCTATCCAGGTCAGGTAAAAGTTACAGTGATAAGAGAAACAAGGTCGGTTGGGATTGCTAAGTAATGCTACAATTATAATCCTTGTATAAAGCTATGGCTGCCTGATTTAGGGTTATGCCAATTATACTGAACAGATCATAAAAGCCTCTACCAGGTCATAAAAGTAAAGTAGCTTATCAATGAGCATAGACTTCTTCTCCATTTATGTAAGTCGCTTTGACCCTTAACGATGGTATTTCATTCATTGGGATGCTCATGATATCCTTATCAAAGATGACGAAATCTGCGTATTTACCGACTTCCAAACTGCCTTTTACTTCTTCTTCAAAATTGGCATAAGCTGCCCAGATCGTCATTCCTTTTAAGGCTTGTTTTCGGCTTAATGCATCTTCCGACTGAAAGCCATCTTCCGGATAACCGCTTTTATCTTGCCGACTAACAGCAGCATAAAAAGTCAGTAGTGGATTTACTTGCTCTACCGGAAAATCAGTTCCTAAAGGTAAAATTCCGACTTCATCTAATAACTTTTTATAAGCATAAGCATGTTCTATCCGCTGCTCTCCTAACCTATCTTCTGCCCAATACATATCACTAGTCGCATGAGTAGGTTGAACTGATGGGATAATATTATTTGAAAAGTATTTATAAAGTGATGAATCAAGAACCTGGGCATGTTCTACGCGCCAGCGTCGATTCGGTTTATCTTTTAGAAGCTTGTCATAGGTTCGTAAGACAACGGCATTGGCTGAATCGCCAATGGCGTGTGTGTTCATTTGGTATTCAGAATCTGCTATTTTTTGAGCTACATTTTTGAAATCTTCAACGGAAATGAGCATTTTGCCATAATGATCCGGTTGATCGCTGTAAGGTTTCCGTAAAACCGCACCTCGTGAACCCAAAGCGCCATCCGCATAAACTTTGATCGATTTTACGCTAAGCCTGGGTTTTTGAATGATTCCTTTTTGTAGATAATAATCGACATCTTGCTTATTATTGGCTACCATCGCGTAGATTCGGATATCCAATTCTCCGCTTTGATGCATTTCTTCTATTGACTCAATGATCTTTCTGGGCAATCCGGCATCAACGACACTCGTTAATCCATATTCAAAAGCATATTGCTCTGCTTTTTTGAGATTTTCCTTGACCTGATCTTCAGTAGCTTTTGGAATGATGGCATTGATCATACTCATCGGGTTATCGATCAACACGCCGGTCAATTCTCCATTTTTTTTGATAATCTCACCGCCATCCGCTGTTGTATTTTTATCAATTCCTGCCATATCAAGTGCTTTCTGATTCACCAAATAGGCGTGGCCGTCAATGCGTGTCAATGCAATCGGCGTATCAGGAAACAATTGATCTAAAGTATCTTTTGTGGGAAATTCTTTGTTTTCCCAATCGTTTTGATCCCAACCTCGACCTAAGATAAAATCGGCGTTGTTCTTTTTTTGATGATCAACTATACGCTGAACGATCTCATCATAACTTTGGGTTTCTTTGAGATCAACTTGTCTCAAATTTTGGCCTAATCCGTATAAATGAGCGTGCGCATCAATAAATCCGGGATAAACGAACTTCCCGTCAAGATCGATTTTCTTCTTGGCGATATATCGTTCTTGAAGTTCATTCGATTTTCCTAATGCGAAGACTTTACCGTCTTTTATAGCCATTGCCTGATATTTTCCAAATTCATCATCAACCGAATAGATGGTGGCGTTTTGGATAAGTAGATCGGCTTCAATTTTGTTTTGACAAGACAAAAGAATAAATGCAAGAAGTAATAAGATCAGTTTTTTCATTATAGTATCTCTATTAAAAAAGCGAAGATAAAACTTCGCTTTGGGTCTTAAGGAAAAGTGAAGGATGCTATAAGATCTGTGCAGCGTGGTCCTTAGTCTTGACCTTGCTGATAACATCTTCTACCTTGCCATTCTCATCGATAATAAAGGTAGTACGATGGATGCCTTCGTATTCTTTGCCCATGAACTTTTTAGGACCCCAAACGCCAAAAGCCTGGATCACTTTTTTATCTTCATCTGCGATAAGTGGAAAGGGCAGCTCGAACTTATTGATAAAATTGGTTTGTTTACGGGCCGAGTCACCGCTTACGCCTAAAACCCGATAGCCTTTTTCCTGAAATTCTGACCAATGATCCCGTAGATTGCAGGCTTCCGCCGAGCAACCCGGCGTATTAGCCTTTGGATAAAAGAAAACGACCAGTTTCTTTCCTTTGTAATCCGATAATTTGTGATGATTTCCTTCCTGATCGACACCCAGATCTTCAGGTGCCGGATCGCCTACTTGTAATGTGTCCATAAAGTGTATTTTTGTTTAAAAATAGCGGTAATGAAGAAAATGGAACGTGTCAATTTTGTTATAAATACGTTAAATGAAATCTATCCGGATATTCATATCCCGCTAGATCACAAGGATCCTTATACTTTACTGGTAGCTGTGCTACTTTCTGCACAAAGTACGGATAAAAAAGTAAATCAGATCACACCAATGCTCTTTGCAAAAGCCGATAATCCACAGGACATGGTCAAGTTATCTGTGGATGAGATACGAACGATCATCAAGCCAGTGGGCTTATCACCCATGAAAGCAAAAGGAATTCATGGCCTTTCCCAGAAGATCCTTGACGAACATCAGGGAAAAGTACCGCAAAGCTTTGAAGAGCTGGAAGAATTGCCGTCCGTAGGACACAAGACGGCAAGCGTCGTGATGGCGCAGGCATTCGGCATTCCTGCTTTCCCGGTGGACACGCATATTCACCGACTGATGTACAGATGGAACTTAAGCACTGGTAAGAACGTTGAACAAACAGAAAAAGATGCCAAGCGTTTATTCCCTAAAGAACAATGGAACGACCTACACGTAAAGATCATATTATACGGTCGGCAATATTCACCGGCACGTGGTTGGGACCTGGAAAAGGATCTTATCACAAGGAAAATAGGTAGAAAGTCTGTTATCCGGGAATATTACAAGCAAAAAAATAGCCTGTCCAGGAAAAAAAGACAGGCTAATACTAAAAAGAGAAATAAGACTAATTCATAATAAAGTCAAATTGCATATCATTATGGTCAATGATGTACAATGCTTTAGAAAAGCTCAAGACAAATGACACCTTAGAAGGCAAAGGTTTCATTTTTTCCACCTTGTAAAAAAGGGAATCATCAAAGTAATCGTTTTGCATATAACTATTTTTATATAAAACGATATAAAAGATATTTTATTTTAACGGTCTAATAATTTAAGTCCTTTTTCATCTATTTTCTTTCTAAGGTTGATCAGGGCGTATCGCATTCTGCCTAAGGCTGTATTGATACTTACATCAGTCTTGTAGGCGATTTCCTTAAAGCTAAGATCTTGATAAATGCGCATTTTCAAAACCTCACATTGATCGGCGGGAAGTTCTTCGATCAACAACTTCAGGTCGTTTTCTTTCTGGTGTTTGACAATGCTCTTTTCCGCATTAAGCTGATCATCTTCCAGGATGTCGAATATCTCGAACTCACCAGGATGATCAAACCTTGGCATACGCTTGTTCTTCCTGAAATGATCGATGATCAAATTATGGGCAATTCGCATCACCCATGGTAAGAACTTACCTTCTTCATTATATTTCCCTCGCTTCAAGGTTCTGATGACCTTGATGAAAGTATCCTGGAAAATATCGTTCGCGAGGTCCCTATCGTATAGCTTGGAATAAATAAAATTGAAAATTCTGGTCTGATATCTGTCTATAAGTCGATGCAAGGAAGATTCATCACCTTCCACATAATTTCTGATAAGTTCAGCATCAGGATAATAGTCTTTAGTCAACATAATACGCCCAGTTTTATTGGTTAAAATCGAAAAAAATGTTCTGGTAAACGTGCTCTATGTTGCTAATTTTTAGGATAAATTTATTCCAAAAGTAATAAAAAGAATGAATTGAAGCTAAGATAATGTTTTTTTAACATATTTAGTAGAAAAAATGACCAAGCCTGACAGACCTACTTTAATATCTTTGTGGAAGATTTTAGATAATGACCCGAAGAAAGAAAAGCGCAGTTCCAGAATATATAGACATCAAAGGAGCGAAACTCCACAACCTAAAGAACGTTCATGTAAAGATACCCCGCAACAAACTCGTGGTGTTCACCGGACTATCAGGAAGCGGGAAATCCTCCTTAGCCTTTGACACCTTATATGCGGAAGGTCAGCGTAGATATGTAGAGAGCTTATCATCCTATGCCCGTCAATTCTTGGGTAGACTAGAAAAACCCCAGGTAGATGATATCAAAGGAATCGCTCCTGCCATTGCCATAGAACAAAAAGTGAATGCTACGAACCCAAGATCGACCGTTGGTACCAGTACAGAAATATACGATTATATAAAATTGCTCTATGCGCGTATCGGTAAGACCCTATCGCCCGTTTCCGGGAATGAGGTGAAAAAGGACAGCGTTACCGATGTCGTCGATTTCTTAAAAAAGCGCAAGGAGAAGGAGAAGTTGCTCATCCTTGCTCCTGTTGAACTCGAACGCAAAAAGGACTTTGCTAAGAAGATCGATATCCTAAGCAAACAAGGTTTCAGCCGTATCAAGATCAAGGATAAGGTCTTGCGTTTGGACAAACTGGAAGAGAAAAATGTTCAACCGGTCAAGAAGTTCTCGATCGTGGTAGATAGGATCGTCATGAAGCATGATGAGGATTTTTATCACCGCCTGGCCGATGGTATCCAAAACGCCTTTTATGAAGGGAAAGGTGAGATCAGCGTAGAACTTCTGGATGATGATAGGAGCGTGGACTTCAGCAATAAGTTCGAACTTGATGGTATGAAGTTCATCGAGCCATCGATCCATCTTTTCAGCTTTAACAATCCTTATGGCGCTTGCCCAAAGTGTGAAGGCTATGGTGATATTATCGGCATTGATGAAGAACTTGTCATCCCTAATACAGGTCTTAGCGTGTATGAAGGGGCTATTGCGCCCTGGCAAGGAGAAAAGTTGCAATGGTATGAAAAACAGCTTATCAAGAATGCCCATAAGTTCGATTTCCCGGTCCACAAGCCTTATTTTAAGTTGACCCAGGAGGAAAAAGACCTCTTATTTGAAGGGAATGAGCATTTTGTAGGAATCAATGATTTCTTTGATAAGATCACGCAGAAATCCTATAAGATACAGAACCGTGTGCTATTATCGCGTTATCGGGGGAAAACAAAGTGCAGGAACTGCAAAGGCAAAAGACTTAGGAAAGAAGCAAATTATGTAAAGATCGGTAATCGGTCAATCAGCGAACTGGTCGATATGTCCATCAAGAAATTATCTCAATTCTTTGCTGATCTCGAACTATCGGAGCATGATCGGACGGTAGCGAAAAGACTGCTGACCGAGATCGATTCGCGATTGCAATATCTTACCGATCTTGGGCTTGATTACCTGACGCTCAACAGGAAGGCGAATTCCCTATCCGGTGGTGAATCGCAGAGGATCAACATAGCCACCTCGCTAGGCAGCAGTTTAGTGGGCTCGATGTACATTCTGGACGAACCTTCCATAGGATTACACGCCAGGGACAATGACCGGTTGATCAGAGTCTTAAAAGGATTGCGCGATCTGGGCAATACGGTCATTGTGGTAGAACATGATGAAGCTATCATGCGGGAAGCCGATCAGGTCATAGATATAGGACCTGAAGCTGGTACGAACGGTGGTGAGATCGTAGCCGAGGGCGATTTCCAGCAACTGAAAGCGCAACGTTCCCTTACGGCAGATTACTTGAATGGTGATAAGGAAATTGAAGTTCCCCACAGAAGACGGAAGTTCCATAAAAGAATACTATTAAAAGGCTGTAGAGAACATAACCTTAAAGGTATTGATGTAGAAATACCCTTAGGTGTACTCAGTTGCATCACCGGCGTTTCCGGTAGTGGAAAAAGTACGCTGGTGAAAGAGCTGTTGTATCCCGGCTTGCTCAAAAAAATAGGTTATCATGGCAAAAAGCCCGGACAATTCGACGGTGTACATGGCGATATCGATCAGGTGGAGCATATAGAATATGTGGACCAAAATCCGATAGGCAAATCCTCGCGTTCGAATCCGGTGACCTATATCAAGGCCTATGATGAGATCAGGTTGCTGATGTCGCGCCAAAAAAGAGCGAAACAGCTCAAGTTACAACCTAAACATTTTAGCTTTAATGTAGATGGCGGAAGATGTGACAATTGTAAAGGCGAAGGCGAAGTAACCATAGAAATGCAGTTCATGGCCGACGTCCATTTGACCTGCGAAGAATGTAACGGCCAAAGGTTCAAGCCTAACGTACTGGAAGTTAAGTTTCAGGGGAAAACCATCATGGACATCCTGAACATGACCGTAGATGATGCTATAAATTTCTTCAGGGAATATCAACAAGATAAACTGGTCCAAAGGCTCTATCCTTTACAACAAGTTGGCCTTGGCTACATCACCCTGGGTCAGAGCTCCTCTACTCTTTCTGGTGGCGAAGCCCAGCGAATAAAATTGGGTTCCTTTCTCGCTAAAGGAAGCTTTGCGCATAAAACACTTTTCATTTTTGACGAACCTACCACGGGATTGCATTTCCATGATATCAAAAAACTGCTAACCTCATTTGAAGCACTGATCGAAAAAGGACATAGTGTTTTAGTGATCGAGCACAATCTGGACCTGATCAAATCCGCTGATCACATCATTGATCTTGGTCTGGAAGGCGGCGAGGAAGGCGGATATCTGTTAACTACTGGAACACCAGAGGAAGTTAGCAACTGTAAGGACTCGCTTACAGCAGGCTATTTAAAAGAAGCTTTACAAGATGCTTCGGTCATGGATTCTTAGATATTTAGAGAGTTTTAAATGAGTTTTTTAGCTGTATCTCTGGTTGGTGTGTTTGATATAATAGATGTTGCAGGAAGAATTAGTTAGCTAGAGTATTTAAAACGTCCATTGTTTTGGCAGCCCTACCTTTCGCAACATTTCATTAGTTTTTTCCAATTTTTCTGGGAACATTATATGATAAATCAATATTTTATTTATAAAACTATAAAAAATTAATAACTCAAACAAAACCAAATGCCTATAACTTTCAATTCCACGTTTTAAAAAGCTAAATTCCTTTCCGCGATAAATCTGACTTTATAATTCGCAAAATATTCTACCGTTTTGCGAGTCGAAATCAGATAATCCAGTTCGTATCGCATTCCATCAATAAAAGTCAGAATTAGTAAAATCAGTTTTTGATTTCCTTTCAGCATCTTGGTTTTTCAGCTTATTGCTAACTCATTACATCAAAACCAATATACATCTTTGAGAAGGTTGCCTTGAGTAAATAACAAAACATTTTAATCCTTTTTATCCGTTAAAAGAACTATTCTTTTTAATATTCTTCAATAAAACTTAAAAAAATTATCAATTAAATAAACCAAATAATATTAACCTGCGAAACCCTTTATACAAAAAACAAACGACCTGAAACGGTCGCTTGTTCTGGCTATACGAAATTGGGCTTTAACAAGCATTATTGCTGCACGATCGTTATCGGAATGTTGACGCGGACGCCTACGTTTATTCCCGGATTCAGCGCATAACCTTTATAGGTGTCCAGAAAATCCCGGTAGGTTTCATCCGTTAGGTTTTCGCCATAAATACTGATGTTCATCAATTGATCCTGTACGTTTACATCAAAATCAAAGGAAGCATTCAGCAAGGTATAAGCATCAGTAGAAGCTCTACCAAATGGAAACGCTGGAC
>CAJXLO010000035.1 GCA_913056525.1 uncultured Psychroflexus sp. | reverse complement strand
GACGTAGCTCAGAGGTAGAGCGTTTCCTTGGTAAGGAAAAGGTCACGAGTTCAATTCTCGTCGTTGGCTCAAGCTGACAATAAATTTACACTAATATAAACTAAGATTAAATAATTAATTATGGCAAAGGAAAATTTCGACCGATCCAAAAAGCACCTTAACATAGGTACGCTAGGTCACGTTGATCATGGTAAAACTACTTTAACTGCGGCTATCACTAAAGTGTTAGCTGATAAAGGTTATTCTGAAGCAAGTGCATTCGATCAAATCGATAATGCGCCAGAAGAAAAGGAAAGAGGTATAACTATTAATTCATCTCACGTTGAATATCAAACCAAGGAGAGGCACTACGCTCACGTTGATTGCCCTGGTCACGCTGACTATGTTAAAAACATGGTAACTGGTGCCGCGCAAATGGATGGTGCTATACTAGTAGTTGCTGCTACTGATGGCCCGATGCCTCAGACCCGTGAGCATATTCTTTTAGGTCGTCAGGTTGGAATTCCTAAGATCGTTGTTTTCTTGAACAAAGTAGATCTTGTTGATGATGAAGAACTTCTAGAGCTAGTTGATATGGAAGTGAGAGACCTACTAAGTTTCTACGAATATGATGGTGATAACACACCTGTGATCTCTGGTTCTGCTCTAGGAGCACTTGATGGAGATGAGGCGCAGGCTCAAAAGGTTATGGAGCTAATGGATGCGGTTGATAGCTGGATCGAAATGCCAAAAAGGGATGTTGATAAGGACTTTTTAATGCCAGTAGAGGATGTTTTCTCAATTACTGGTCGTGGTACTGTTGCTACAGGAAGGATTGAAACTGGTGTAGCCAATACAGGTGATGCTGTTGAGCTAATAGGTATGGGAGCTGAAAAAATGAAGTCCACTATTACAGGTGTTGAAATGTTCAGAAAGATACTAGATAGAGGAGAAGCTGGTGATAACGTAGGTATCCTTTTAAGAGGTATTGAAAAAGACCAGATATCAAGAGGTATGGTTATTACAAAACCAGGTTCTGTTACGCCACACTCTAAGTTCAAGGCTGAGGTCTACATATTGAAAAAAGAAGAAGGCGGACGTCACACTCCATTCCATAAGAACTACAGACCACAGTTCTATGTGAGAACCACTGACGTAACTGGTACCATAAATCTACCTGATGGAGTTGAGATGGTAATGCCCGGTGATAACCTCACTATAACTGTAGAATTAATACAGCCGATCGCGTTGAACAATGGTCTTCGTTTCGCGATTCGTGAAGGTGGACGTACTGTAGGTGCGGGACAGGTTACTGAGATATTAGATTAATCAAATAAGTTTATATTTAGTAGTCGGGGCGTTTTATTACGCCTCGACTCTTATAGCTTTAATTTTTGATCTAAGAAAAGATATTTGAATTTACGGGTTTAGCTCAGTTGGTAGAGCACTGGTCTCCAAAACCAGGTGTCGGGAGTTCGAGCCTCTCAACCCGTGCAAAAAATATTAAAATAACGTGGCGAGAAGTTTATCCTGAGCGAAGTGACAACGTAGTTGAAGGAAGCCTCTCAACCCGTACAACAATTATAAAAATGGCAGGTTTAAAAGGATACGTACGATCATCTTATCATGAGTTAAAGAATAACGTTACTTTGCCTTCTTATGCTGAAAGTCAAAGACTCATGCTTGTTGTTGCTGTTTTCGTTGTTCTTTTAGCATTGCTCGTATTTGCAGTGGACACCCTGTTCAGCAAGGCCATTGAACAATATTTTAACTGGGTTAAGTAATCGTAAATTATGGCAGAGACTGACACGAAGAAATGGTATGTAGTAAGAGCCATTAGCGGTTCTGAAAATAAGGTGAAAGACTACATAGAAAAAGAATTAGCCCATCAAGGTGTAGAATCTTATGTAGATGATATCTTAGTACCCAAGGAAAAGGTAATGCAGGTCAGGAATGGAAAAAAAATTAGTAAGGAAAAGGTTTTTTTTCCAGGTTACATCATGATAAATGCAAATCTGGAAGGTGAATTGCCTCATATAATTAAAGATGTGAACGGCGTAATTGGTTTTTTAGGAGAGACAAAAGGTGGAGAACCTGTTCCACTACGTAAATCAGAAGTTAACAGGTTACTAGGTAAAGTTGATGAACTCGCTACCCAACCTGAATCCGTTGCCATATCTTTTGACATTGGTGAAAGTGTAAAAGTAGTGGATGGACCGTTTAACAGTTTTACAGGTACTATTGAAGAAATTAATGAAGACAAGAGAAAGTTAAAGGTAATGGTCAAGATATTTGGTAGAAAGACTCCTGTAGAACTTAATTATATGCAAGTAGAAAAATTATAAAACTAATAAATTTAGCTTTACGCTTCCCTCTAAGGCTATTTAATGAACAATAAATAAATATGGCAAAAGAAGTAAGTAAAATAGTAAAATTACAAGTACGTGGAGGCGCTGCAAACCCTTCTCCACCGGTAGGTCCAGCATTAGGTGCTGCTGGCGTGAATATCATGGAGTTTTGTAAGCAGTTCAATGCTAGAACTCAGGACAAAGCCGGTAAGATATTACCGGCAGAGATAACGGTATATAAGGATAAATCCTTTGATTTCGTCGTTAAAACACCACCTGCGGCTGTCCAGATAATGGAAGCTGCTAAAATAAAAGGAGCTTCTGGAGAACCTAACAAAAAGAAGGTGGGTAGCATATCCTGGGACAATGTCAAAGCCATTGCCGAAGACAAAATGCAAGACCTAAATGCTTTTACCGTTGAATCTGCCATGAAAATGGTAGCAGGTACAGCACGTTCAATGGGCGTCAATGTAAAAGGAAAATCTCCATTTTAATCACAATAGTTATGGCAAAAGAATCTAAAAAGAGAAAGGAAGCACTGAATAAGTTCAATCAGCAAGAAACTTATAATCTTAAAGATGCTTCAAGTTTAGTTAAGGAGATAGCTACGGCTTCATTTGATGAATCCGTTGAACTAGCTGTTAGATTAAATGTAGATCCTAGAAAAGCCAACCAGATGGTTAGAGGTGTGGTTTCCTTACCGCACGGAACTGGAAAGGAAACAAAGGTATTAGCCCTTGTAACTCCAGATAAAGAGGAAGATGCTAAGAACGCTGGTGCAGATTACGTTGGCCTTGACGACTACATTGAAAAGATCAAAGGAGGTTGGACAGATGTTGATGTTATCGTTACTATGCCAAGCGTTATGGGTAAATTAGGACCTTTGGGAAGAATATTAGGGCCACGAGGTTTAATGCCTAATCCTAAGACCGGAACTGTTACAATGGATATAGCTAAAGCAGTAAACGACGTTAAGGCTGGTAAAATTGATTTCCGTGTTGATAAATATGGCATCGTTCACGCTGCTATTGGTAAGGTTTCATTTCAACCTGAACAAATACAGGGTAATGCTAATGAATTCTTATCCACGCTAATGAAACTTAAACCTCAAGTCGTGAAAGGTTCTTACATCAAAAGCATCAATTTATCTTCAACTATGAGCCCTTCGGTAAGGATTGACACAAAAAAATTCGCTCAGCAATAATCTAAAACTATGACAAGACAAGATAAATTAACCTTAATAAACACTTTAAAAGAAAAGTTATCTGAGACGGATGCGATCTATTTAGCGGATATTTCCGGATTAAACGCACAGAAAACGGTCTCACTGAGAAGAGCTTGTTTTAAAGCTGACGTGAAACTTATGGTCGTCAAGAATACTTTGCTCGCAAAAGCAATGGATGAGACTGATAAGGAATTCGGGGACCTGAAATCCACTTTAGTGGGTAACACTTCAATATTCCTTTCAAAGACGGGTAACTCACCGGCTAAGATAATGAAAGATTTTAGGAAAAAGAATGAAAAACCTATTCTTAAAGGAGCTTATATTGATGAAGCAGTCTATTTAGGAGATGACCAACTAGAACCACTTTCGAATCTTAAGTCAAAAGAGGAAGTAATCGGTGATATCATTTCAACGCTACAATCGCCTGCTAAGAACGTAATATCAGCCCTTAAGTCCAGTGGTACTAAGCTATCTGGGATATTGGAAACCTTATCAGAAAAAGAAGAATAAAAGAACACTATATACTAATTAAAATAAAAACGATAGAAAATGGCAGAATTAAAAGATTTCGCAGAACAACTAGTCAATTTAACAGTAAAGGAAGTTAACGAACTTGCAGATATCCTTAAAGAAGAATACGGGATAGAACCAGCTGCAGCACCAGTTGCCGTAGCAGGTGGTGCTGCTGGTGGTGGAGAAGAGCAGGAAGAAGAGCAAACAGAGTTCGATGTTATCCTTAAAGCTCCAGGAAGCTCAAAGCTTGCAGTAGTAAAACTAGTTAAAGAACTCACCGGCGCTGGACTGAAAGATGCTAAGGCACTTGTAGATGGAGCTCCTGAAACATTAAAAGAAGGAGTAGCTAAAGATGAAGCAGAATCACTTAAAAACCAGTTAGAAGAAGCCGGAGCAGAAGTTGAACTTAAGTAAGAAACACCTTACATACTGATATAGCTTTAGACCATTCCCCTTTAGGAACTGGTCTAAAGCTATTTATTCTTATGTCTCACAGACATTAATTAACCGCCCAAAGCAAAAAACATTTTTGTAGATGTCATCAACAACCACAGAACGCATAGATTTCTCTTCATTGGTCAATCAGTCAGATTATCCTGATTTCCTGGATATTCAAATCAAATCTTTTAAAGATTTTTTTCAACTAGAAACCAAATCTGATGATAGGTATAATGAAGGTCTTTTTAATACTTTTAAAGAAAATTTCCCGATTACCGATACGAGGAATCAATTCGTATTGGAATTCTTGGATTATTTTATCGATCCACCCAGATATTCCATTCAGGAATGTATAGAGCGTGGTCTAACTCATAGTGTACCCTTAAAGGCCAGATTAAAGTTATATTGTACAGACCCTGAACACGAGGATTTTGAGACCATAGTGCAGGATGTCTATCTGGGAACCATTCCTTATATGACGCCTAGCGGTACATTCGTCATCAACGGAGCTGAACGCGTTGTAGTTTCCCAACTTCACCGTTCACCAGGTGTGTTCTTTGGACAGTCATTCCACGCTAACGGAACAAAATTATACTCAGCCAGGGTCATACCTTTTAAAGGTTCCTGGATCGAATTTGCTACCGATATAAATAGCGTGATGTATGCCTATATCGATAGGAAAAAGAAATTGCCTGTCACTACTCTTTTTAGGGCGATCGGTTTCGAAAGGGATAAGGATATCCTGGAGATATTCGACCTGGCTGAAGAGGTCAAAGTATCTAAAACAGGATTGAAAAAGGTCCTGGGCAGAAAACTCGCCGCAAGAGTCTTGAATACATGGTATGAGGATTTTGTTGATGAAGATACCGGTGAAGTGGTCTCCATTGAGAGAAACGAAATCGTCCTTGACCGTGATACGGTACTTGAAAAAGACCATATAGAAGAAATAGTTGATACAGGCACCAAAACCATCCTTCTTCACAAGGAAGATAGTCAGACCAGCGATTACGCGATCATTTACAATACATTACAAAAAGACCCTACTAATTCTGAAAAAGAAGCCGTAGAGCATATCTACAGACAATTACGTAATGCGGAGCCGCCTGACGAAGAGACCGCTAGAGGTATCATTGAAAAATTGTTCTTCAGTGATCAGCGGTATAACTTAGGAGAGGTCGGTCGATACAGAATGAATAAGAAATTAGAATTAGATGATGGACGTGATGATAAAGTGCTTACCAAAGATGACATCATCACCATTATCAAATATCTTATCGAACTGGTAAACTCAAAAGCTGAAGTTGATGACATTGACCACTTATCGAACAGACGTGTCCGTACTGTTGGTGAACAATTGTCTCAGCAATTCGGTGTTGGTTTAGCAAGGATGGCCAGAACGATAAGGGAACGTATGAACGTAAGGGATAATGAGGTCTTTACGCCTATTGACCTTATCAATGCCAAGACCTTATCATCGGTCATCAATACTTTCTTTGGAACGAACCAGCTTTCGCAGTTCATGGACCAGACCAATCCTATTGCTGAATTGACCAACAAAAGAAGGTTATCAGCCTTAGGACCAGGCGGACTATCCAGAGAACGCGCAGGTTTCGAGGTTCGTGATGTGCATTTCACCCACTATGGAAGGTTGTGCCCGATCGAAACACCGGAAGGACCTAATATCGGGTTGATATCTTCCCTATCCGTCTTTGGAAAGGTGAATAGTATGGGATTCATAGAAACACCTTATAGAAAGGTGGAAAATGCTAAGATAGATTACGAAAGTGAACCTGAATATCTTTCTGCCGAGGAAGAAGAAGGTAGCCTGATCGCGCAAGCTAATATCGACGTTGATCATGATTCCGGAAAGATAAAGGCAGATAAGGTCATCGCTCGTATGGAAGGCGATTTCCCGGTAGTTGAACCTGAAAAGGTCAATTATACCGATGTAGCTCCTAACCAGATATCTTCCATATCTGCTTCATTGATTCCTTTCTTAGAACACGATGATGCGAACAGAGCCTTGATGGGTTCTAATATGATGCGTCAGGCCGTACCCTTATTAAGGACTGATTCACCTATTGTGGGTACAGGACTTGAAAAAAGGGTCGCTCAGGATTCAAGAGTACTTATCAACGCTGAAGGCGAAGGCGTTGTAAAATATGTCGATGCAGAAAGGATCAAGATCGATTACGATCGGAGTGAGGAGCAAGAAAAGATCAGCTTTGATTCAAGTATGAAAGAGTATGAACTGGTCAAGTTTAGAAAGACCAATCAAGGTACGAGCATTAACTTAAAACCTATCGTCAACGAAGGAGATAGAGTCAAGAAAGGTCAGGTGCTTTGTGAAGGTTATGCTACTCAGAACGGCGAACTCGCGCTGGGTAGGAATATGAAGGTCGCCTTTATGCCATGGAAAGGTTATAACTTTGAAGATGCCATCGTACTTTCTGAGAACGTAGTTAGAAATGACACACTTACTTCCATTCATATTGATGAATTCTCACTTGAGGTAAGAGATACCAAATTAGGCAATGAAGAGCTTACACCAGATATTCCTAATGTATCTGAAGAAGCAACAAAAGACCTGGATGAAAACGGTATGATCCGTATAGGTGCTGAGATACATCCAGGAGATATCATGATAGGTAAGATCACTCCTAAAGGAGAAAGCGACCCTACGCCAGAAGAAAAGCTATTAAGAGCGATTTTCGGTGACAAGGCAGGTGATGTCAAAGATGCGTCTCTAAAGGCTTCTCCTTCATTGAACGGTGTTGTTATAGATAAGAAACTCTTTTCAAGAGCTATCAAGGATAAGCGTAAAAGAGCCGAAGATAAGGTCAAGATAGAGAAGCTTGAAGATAAGTATCAGGTCAAGTTCGATGAACTACGCGATGTGCTCATAGAAAAGTTATTTGACCTTGTAGGTGGAAAAACTGCTCAGGGCGTTCAAAACGATCTTGAGGAAGAGATATTGCCTAAAGGAAAGAAGTTCACCTTGAAAATGCTGAACTCTGTTGATGATTATGCTCATCTGACAAAAGGAAAATGGACTACTGATGAAGAGCTCAATGCGCTTGTAAAGGACCTTTTGCACAATTACAGCATCAAGCTCAATGACCTTCAGGGAAATCTAAGAAGAGAAAAGTTCACTATAACTGTAGGAGATGAACTACCATCTGGTATCCTAAAGTTAGCTAAGATCTATGTAGCTAAGAAGCGCAAGCTCAAGGTAGGTGATAAAATGGCCGGGAGACACGGTAATAAAGGTATTGTCGCCAAGATCGTACGCCAGGAAGATATGCCTTTCCTTTCCGACGGAACACCGGTGGATATCGTGCTCAACCCGCTAGGTGTACCTTCTCGAATGAACATCGGTCAAATTTATGAGACTGTACTCGGCTGGGCTGGACAGCGTCTGGGTAAGAAATTTGCCACACCGATATTCGATGGCGCATCCATAGATGAAATAAATGAGCTAACCGATAAAGCTGATATCCCAAGATATGGCCATACTCATCTATACGATGGTGGAACTGGAGAGAAGTTTGACCAGCCCGCAACCGTTGGTGTGATTTACATGTTGAAATTAGGTCATATGATCGAGGATAAGATGCATGCTCGCTCCATTGGTCCTTATTCACTGATCACTCAGCAACCATTGGGAGGTAAAGCTCAATTTGGTGGTCAGCGTTTTGGTGAGATGGAAGTTTGGGCTCTTGAAGCCTATGGAGCATCAAGCACACTAAGAGAAGTGCTGACCGTTAAATCAGACGACGTAATAGGAAGAGCCAAGACCTATGAAGCCATTGTGAAGGGTGAACCAATGCCAGAACCGGGAATACCAGAATCCTTCAACGTACTGATGCACGAACTGAAAGGTTTAGGCTTAGATATAAAACTTGAGGAATAATATCCCTAAGATGTTGGCAATTTTAATTATTAACAAGCAGTAGCAACTGAAATTATGACAAGAAATAACGAGAACAACAATCCTTCAAAGTTCAATAAGATATCCATTGGTTTAGCTTCGCCGGAAAGTATGCTTGCTAAATCCCAGGGCGAAGTCCTAAAACCGGAAACCATAAATTACAGGACCCATAAGCCGGAACGTGATGGTCTGTTCTGTGAACGTATTTTTGGTCCGGTAAAAGACTATGAATGCGCTTGTGGAAAATATAAGCGTATTCGTTATAAAGGTATCGTTTGTGATAGATGTGGTGTGGAAGTTACTGAAAAGAAAGTAAGAAGAGAACGTGTTGGCCATATCAATTTGGTCGTTCCCGTAGCACACATCTGGTATTTCCGCTCACTTCCTAATAAGATAGGTTATATCCTGGGAATTCCTTCTAAGAAATTGGATATGATCATCTATTATGAAAGATATGTGGTCATTCAGCCTGGAATCGCTAAGAATGAGGATGGTGAACCACTGGAAAAAATGACCTTCCTGACCGAAGAGGAATATCTCAACATATTAGATTCCCTTCCTCAAGAAAACCAATACCTGGACGATGAAGACCCTAACAAGTTCATCGCTAAGATGGGAGCCGAATGTCTTATCGAGATATTAAGAAGAATAGACCTTGATGACCTATCATATCAACTGAGGGATAAGGCCAATAACGAAACTTCAAAACAAAGAAAGACTGAAGCTTTAAAACGTCTTCAGGTTGTAGAATCCTTAAGGGATTCTAAGAACAACAGGGAAAATAAACCTGAATGGATGATATTAAAGGTCATTCCTGTCATTCCACCTGAATTAAGACCGTTAGTGCCATTAGACGGTGGAAGATTTGCAACTTCAGACCTTAATGATCTTTATAGAAGGGTGATCATCAGGAACAATCGATTAAAGCGATTAATGGAGATAAAAGCCCCAGAGGTTATCCTTAGGAACGAGAAGAGAATGCTCCAGGAATCCGTTGATTCATTACTGGACAATACCAGAAAAGCTTCAGCGGTCAAGACCGATTCGAACAGACCGTTAAAATCGCTATCTGACTCTCTTAAAGGGAAGCAAGGTAGGTTCCGTCAAAACCTTTTAGGTAAACGTGTGGACTATTCCGCAAGATCCGTTATCGTTGTAGGCCCTGAAATGAAGATGTATGAATGCGGCCTTCCTAAGGATATGGCAGCTGAACTCTATAAGCCATTCATCATCAGGAAACTTATAGAACGAGGTATCGTTAAAACGGTCAAATCCGCTAAACGTATCATCGATAATAAAGAACCTGTCGTTTGGGATATCCTGGAGAATGTCCTTAAAGGTCATCCCGTATTACTCAACAGAGCACCAACATTACACCGATTGGGAATCCAGGCTTTCCAACCTAAACTTATAGAAGGTAAGGCTATCCAACTGCATCCACTTGTTTGTACCGCATTCAATGCTGACTTCGATGGTGATCAAATGGCCGTTCACCTTCCATTAGGGCCAGAAGCCATACTGGAAGCACAAATGTTGATGTTAGCCTCTCATAGTATCTTAAACCCGGCAAACGGCTCGCCTATTACTGTTCCTTCACAGGATATGGTATTAGGATTATATTACATGACAAAAAAACGAGTAACGGATGACGAATTCACGGTCAAAGGTGAAGGCCTGACCTTTTCTTCACCAGAAGAAGTCGTTATTGCGTTTAATGAAAAACAATTGGACCTTAATGCTTCCATTAAGGTTAGGGTTTCCATCTATAATGAAGAAAAGGACGATTTTGAAAGAAAGATCATTGAGACGACTACCGGAAGAATTTTATTTAATCAGGTCGTTCCGGATAAAGTAGGGTATGTTGATAAAGTATTGAATAAAAAAGCGCTGAGGGATGTAATAGGTGTCGTATTGAAAAAGACAAGTGTACCGGAAACATCTGCTTTCTTAGATAACATAAAAGACCTGGGTTATAAATTCTCATTTGAAGGAGGATTATCATTTTCCTTAGGTGATATTATTATACCGGAAGAAAAGAACAGCCTCATAGAAGATGCTAATCAACAAGTAGAAAGCATCGTTGATAACTATAATATGGGATTGATAACGAACAATGAGCGTTACAATCAGGTGATCGATATCTGGACAGCTACGAACACGAACCTGACCGAGTTGGCCATGAAACGTATCCGTGAAGATAAACAAGGGTTCAACTCTGTTTATATGATGCTGGACTCCGGAGCGCGTGGTTCAAAGGAACAAATAAGACAGTTGACCGGAATGCGAGGATTAATGGCTAAGCCTAAGAAATCCACATCCGGTGGTGGTGAGATCATTGAAAATCCAATTTTATCCAACTTTAAAGAAGGTCTATCTATACTAGAATATTTCATATCCACACACGGTGCGAGAAAAGGTCTTGCGGATACTGCACTTAAAACAGCTGATGCAGGTTATTTGACCAGAAGGTTAGTAGACGTTTCTCAGGATGTGATCATTCGTGAAGAAGATTGTGGAACGCTTCGTGGAATAGAAGTAACCGCACTGAAGAAGAACGAAGAAGTGGTAGAAACCCTGGGCGAGCGAATTCTGGGTAGGACCGTGTTAAATGATATCAATGATCCAGTAACACAGGAATTGATCGTTGAAGCAGGAGATGAGATAGGAGAAGAAGCCGTTGAAAAAATTGAAGCATCAGCTCTCAATTCCATTGAAGTACGTTCTGCCTTGACCTGTGAAGCTGAAAAAGGAATTTGCGTGAAATGCTATGGTAAGAATCTGGCGAGCGGCAAGACCGTCCAAAAAGGTGAAGCCGTAGGTGTAGTAGCCGCTCAGTCAATTGGTGAACCAGGTACACAGTTAACCTTAAGGACCTTCCACGTTGGGGGTATCGCTGGTAACATCTCAGAAGAAAATAAAATGGAAGCCAAGTTTGATGGCAAGATCGAAATCGAGGATCTGAAGACCGTAAAAGGCGAAGATTCAGAGGGTGAAGATGCAGATATCGTTATTTCCAGAACATCTGAGATAAAGATCATCGACAAAGCTTCAGGAATTGTATTAAGTAAGAATGTTATCCCTTATGGTTCACAACTTTTTGTCACCTCAGGAAAGACCATTAAAAAAGGCGACGTCATCTGTAAATGGGATCCATATAATGGTGTTATCATCTCAGAATTCTCAGGAAAGATCGAGTTTGAGAATATTAACTATGGTGAAACTTATAAGGTAGAGAGTGATGAACAAACCGGTTTTGAAGAAAAAGTGATCACGGAATCGAAGAACAAACGTAGAATTCCTACCTTACATATCACAGATAAAGATGGTAATAAACTACGATCCTACAATTTACCGGTTGGTGCCCACCTCATGGTAGATGATGAAGAGGAGATCAACCGTGGAAAGATCCTTGTCAAGATACCACGGAAATCATCAAAAGCAGGAGATATTACGGGAGGTCTACCAAGGTTAACAGAATTGTTTGAAGCTAGAAATCCATCTAATCCTGCAGTTGTAAGTGAGATCGACGGTGTAGTCTCCTTTGGTAAGATCAAAAGAGGTAACCGAGAAATAATCGTAGAGTCAAAACTGGGAGAGCAAAAGAAATATCTCGTAAAATTATCCAACCAGATATTGGTCCAGGAAAACGATTATGTCAGAGCAGGTATGCCGCTATCAGATGGTTCTGTTACACCAGAAGATATTTTGAACATCAAAGGTCCAAGTGCCGTTCAACAATATTTGGTAAACGAAGTGCAGGAAGTCTACAGGTTACAAGGTGTACAGATTAACGATAAGCATTTTGAGGTAGTTGTAAGACAAATGATGCAAAAAGTTAAGATCATCGATCCGGGCAACACGACCTTCCTCGAGAACCAGCTTGTTCATAAGCTTGAGTTCAGGGATCAGAACGATGAACTCTTTGGTAAGAAAATCGTTGAAAATGCAGGTGATAGTGAAAACTTAAAAGCAGGACAGATCGTTACCCTTAGAGAACTACGTGATGAGAACTCTGTGTTGAAAAGAGAAGATAAACAACTCGTAGAAGCTAAAGACGCTGTTCCGGCAACGGCTAAACCAGTGCTTCAGGGAATAACCAGAGCATCTTTACAGACGAAATCCTTTATCTCAGCTGCTTCCTTCCAGGAAACCACTAAAGTACTGAACGAAGCGGCCGTGAGCGGTAAGATCGATAAGCTGGAAGGCTTAAAGGAAAATGTCATAGTAGGTCATAAGATTCCTGCTGGTACCGGCTTAAGAGAGTTTGACAATATCATCGTTGGCTCTAAGGAGAAACTGGAAGAAATGATGAACAAGAAACAAGAGGCTAAAGTAAACTTAAATTAGGATTATGAGCGAACAACAGAAAAAAGAGAAACAAAAAAAGCTTAATATACAAGTAGATGAAGATGTAGCTCATGGTATTTATAGTAATTTAGCCGTGATCAATCATTCACCTACGGAATTCATCGTTGATTTTGTTAGTGTAATGCCAGGAATGGACAAGAGTAAGGTCAAATCCAGGATAGTCCTTTCACCTCATCATGCTAAAAGATTACTTAAAGCTTTGAATGAGAACATCCAAAGGTATGAAAAAGCTAATGGGAATATTGAAGAGCCCGAAAAAACGAACGTACCGCTTAATTTCGGCCCTACGGGACAAGCTTAAGCCATCCGTTTTGTGCATTAAAAAACTAACCTGTACATCTTATAGGTTAGTTTTTTTATTATTAACCGCTGACAATTTGACACGGGTTAAAAAATGGCTTTGAAATTGATACTTACATTTAAAAATATTTAAAATGACCAAGACAAAAGAAGAAGATAAAGTTAAGAAGGATATAAATAAGGAAAGCTCAGCTGATCAACCTTCAAAGCAAGGTCAAGATAAGAAAGAAAAAAAATCAGAAAAGAACAAAAAGACTGGTAAAGAACAAGCTGAAGGCATCAAGCAGGAACAAGCTGAAAGCATCAATCAAACTGAGGGAAGTAAAAGAAAGGAAGAAAAGGAAACGCATTCTGAAGAACCCAAGCAAACTCAAGAAGAAAAATTAAAGGATGAACTTCAGGCACAGAAAGATAAATATATGCGTCTAGTGGCTGAATTTGAGAACTACAAGAAAAGAACGAGCAAAGAACGTCTAGATCTTTTTAAGAGTGCCAATCGTGAAGTAATGCAGGCTTTACTACCCGTAGTAGATGACTTTGATAGAGCGATCAAAGAGATAGAAAAAGAAGATGACGACCAGTTCAAGGGAATCAAACTTATCCATAATAAACTTAATGACACACTGAAGTCCCAAGGTTTGACAAAGATAAACGTTAAGCAGGGTGATAAGTTCGATGCGGATATCCACGAGGCCGTTACACAGGTTGATGCACCTAAACCAGAATTAAAAGGTAATATAGTAGACGTTGTTGAAAAAGGATACAGTTTGGGAGATAAAATATTACGTTTTCCTAAAGTAGTCACAGGGAAATAAACCAAGATGTAGAGAAAAATGCTTATCTATTGATGTTTAGCATTTAAACTTCAAAAAAACATTGATGAAATGAAAGAAGATTATTATGATATTCTAGGCTTAGATAAAAATGCATCGGCACAGGAGATCAAAAAAGCTTACAGGAAAATGGCCGTTAAGTATCATCCCGACAAAAATCCTGGCGATGATGAAGCCGAGAGAAAGTTCAAAAAAGCTGCAGAGGCTTATGAAGTGTTAAGCGACCCGAACAAAAAAGCAAAATATGACCAATATGGTCATGCAGCATTTGATGGTTCTGGTGGCTTTGGCGGCGGTGGTATGGATATGGATGATATATTCAGTCAGTTTGGCGATATCTTCGGCAGTGCTTTCGGCGGAGAGTCTGGTGGTTTTTCCGGTTTTAGTGGTTTTGGTGGTGGTCAACGCAGACAGAACAAAGGAGGTAATCTTAGGATAAAAGTCACCTTAGACCTCAAGGAAGTTGCGAATGGCGTTGATAAAAAAGTCAAGGTGTCTCGTAAAAAACAAGCTGAAGGTACAACCTACAAAACATGTCCACAATGTAAAGGAACTGGTCAGGTGACCAAAGTAACTAACACCATTCTGGGCAGAATGCAAACGGCTGCTCCATGTGGTACTTGTGGCGGATCTGGAAAAAGTCTGGATAAAAGAGGAAGTGGTACGGATGCTCACGGTCTTAAGACAGAAGAAGAGCTTGTATCTATAAATATACCAGCGGGAGTTGAAGACGGCATGCAACTTAAAGTACCTGGAAAAGGTAACGAAGCTCCAGGTGGAATTGCTGGTGATCTTATTGTATTACTTCAGGTAGATGAAAGCTCTAACGAGTTCCAGCGAGATGGAGAGAACCTCCATCAAGAAGTTTATCTGAGTTTTTCTGAGGCGGCATTAGGCACTTCTAAGGAAATAGAAACTGTAACATCAAAGGTTAGGATAAAAATTGAGCCTGGCGTACAGAGCGGCAAGATACTTAGGTTGAGAAACAAAGGACTACCTAAATTAAATGGATATGGAGCGGGAGATATGCTTGTCCATTTGAATGTATGGACTCCTAAAGAACTGAACAAAGAGCAAACCGAGTTCTTTGAAAGAATGAAAGACCATGAGAATTTTAGACCTAAACCCAAACAATCCGATAAGTCTTTTTTCGACAAGGTCAAGGATATGTTCTCCTAGGTATCGAAATATCGTTATATAGCTCAAAAAGCATCGTTACAAACGATGTTTTTTTTGTTTGAAAGTACATTATCGGAGAAAGCTAAAATACTAATCGTTGATGAAAGCCGTTAGCATTGATGATGAAAAGTTTAGGCTTCTTATTCTTTATTACAGCTATTTTTTTCTCATCAGGTAGCGCAACTGCTCAGAATACTGACCTTGCCAGACTCGAGTTCACTTATTTTCCTCAGGAAAGCTCAGACAATTCTTTTAGAAGGGTACGATCATTCATAAATTTTCCAATAAAGCTTGATAACGGGAACTATTTGATGCCAGGCCTTGAGTACAGGAACATCAATTTGAAGTATAATGACCCTGCACCTTTTGACACGGATAACCTAGATAGGTTCCAATCCCTGGAAGCAAGATTGGTTTATATCCATAATATCAATGATAACTGGCGATTTGCTACTGAACTCGGGACGCAGGCAGCTTCAAATTTCAGCTCAGACGATCTATTGGATGATGACCTACTTTTGGTTGCCTCAGGTTTGTTCATTCATAAAAAGGACTTTGAATCAAGTGTTAAGAAAAGACGTATCGTTTTTGGGTTAAGGTATTCAACAACAACAGGTTTTCCATTTCCACTTCCTATATTCATTCTAAATAAAAGAGTGAACCAGAATATTTCTTACAACTTAGGCGTTCCTAAAACCAGCCTTAAATATCATTTCAATAAAAGAAGTTCATTACAATCTTTTCTAACACTGGATGGATTCTATGCGAATTTACAAGAAGAAATACCGGTAGCTACCGCTCAGGGTGCACAAGTAGCAGAAGATATCAGGATGACAGTTATTCTAACCGGACTGGGATATCAATATAAATTCACGGATGAATTGATATTCTATGCATATTCAGGTTATACGATATTAAATGATATAAGATTGAGGAATTCAGAAAGAGATGATATCTTTACAATCAATCAAAACAATTCGTTCTACGCAAGAACAGGTATAAAATTTAAATTTTAATTATGGCGGTGATATTGATCATAGAAGACGAAGCTTCTATAAGAAGAGTTCTAAAAAAAATAATAGAAGATGAAGATCCTTCGCATAAGATAATTGAAGCAGAAGATGGAGCAAAAGGCATCAAAGCAGCCAATGACCGTTCTGTAGACCTAATATTATGTGATATAAAAATGCCCATAAAGGATGGAATGGAAGTTTTGCAAGAGATAATCAAGGAAGGTCATGAAATCCCTGTTATCATGATATCTGGCCATGGCGACATACAAACCGCAGTAGAATGTATGAAAATGGGTGCTTATGATTATATAGAAAAACCACCTGACCTCAACAGGCTTTTGAACACGATCAGGAATGCATTGAGCAAGAATAAATTAGAGGTGGAGAACAAGCAGCTTAAGAAAAAGGTGGCTAAACAATATGAAATGATAGGCGATTCAAAACCCATGCAAGAGGTTAAGGACATGATAGAGAAAGTAGCTCCAACAGATGCACGTGCCCTGATCATGGGCGAAAATGGAACCGGGAAAGAGCTTGTAGCACATTGGATCCATCAAAAAAGCTATCGCTCCGCAAAACCCATGATCGAAGTAAATTGTGCGGCTATCCCTTCTGAACTCATTGAAAGTGAATTGTTCGGTCATATAAAAGGGGCTTTTACTTCTGCCAATAAAAATAGGGCCGGAAAGTTCGAAGCGGCCGATCAGACCACGCTATTTCTGGATGAGGTAGGTGATATGAGCCTATCGGCACAGGCTAAGGTCCTTAGAGCACTTCAGGAAGGCAAGATCCAAAGAGTAGGTAGTGAAAAATCTATTAGTGTTAATGTAAGGGTCATCGCTGCGACGAATAAGAATCTTACTAAAGAAATAGAAAAAGGAAATTTCCGCGAAGACCTTTATCATAGATTAGCTGTGATAGTGATAAGGGTTCCTAACCTGAATGAAAGGGTAGAAGACATTCCACAGCTGGCCGATTTCTTTATTAAAAAGATCGCTCAGGAATACGGCTCAGAACCTAAGCAGATCAATGGTAAAGCTAAAAAAGCACTTCAAGAACTGAATTGGACCGGAAATATCCGGGAATTGAGAAATGTTGTGGAAAGGCTTATTATTTTAGGTGGATCAACCATTACAGATAAGGACGTTAAGCAATTTTCTTCAAAATAGGGTCATTCTTTTGGTGGCTCATATCTCAAGAAATGCATGGTATCACCTGATGGATGCTGCCACTCGTTCAGCGTCTCAAAACCGTATCTCCTGTAAGCTATATTTACGCGTCTTAACCTTGTTTCAGCATATATGGGTAGTTGTTTTTTTCTGGCGATGTCAAATATCCAGTCTTTCATCACGTAGGGCGTCTTATCATTATCACTTCCGCGAGCTGCTGGCATGATTCCCCAGAACCAACAGTATAGATGATGTTCATCCTTAGGGCGCTGTTTCTTAATGTACATCTGATGCTTTAAAGCCGTAAGTCCCTTCCTTATTCCAGTTACCTGAAAAGCAAGCTCAAGGTCATCCATGAGTTCCCTAAAAAATGGCTCTTTCATCTCTTCAGAATCAAAAAGGATGGCAATTCCATTAAGATCCTTTGTAACGAGTAACGCGTCATGTCTTAAAGCTTTGTCAACCATGTGCTTGGCAAGCAGGTAAAAACGTTCATCCTTTTTCTTGTCATCCTTTACGATCTCCATAGATGATGGAACTTCCTGTAGCAAACTAGCTACATTCCTTATTACCTTTTCCTTGTTTTCCATATATGTCAGCAAATTTAGTAAAATCAATGATAAGAGAGCGCTCTAAACGAATTGGTCGTTTGCTCAACATCCTATATATTGCGAACAAAAATCCGTTCATGAAATTTCCTCGATTCATATTAGGAGATCATTCTGACCATCCAGAAGATATTTTTATCGTTCATACCGTGTATCCCAGGTTTATCATTAATTTAAAGGATGACGAACTGGAGTTCATGGAGCCTATCAGTAAGGAAGACAGATCAGAACTAGAGGAAGAAACCGCTAAACTGATACAGGAAGCAACGGAGTTTTACGATGCTGAAATAGAAAAATACCGATCCGATGCTTGAACAGTTAAAGAAGGTTGATCAGGAATTGTTGCTTTATCTGAACCAGTTAGGCGTACCAGCCTGGGACGAGTTCTGGTTGATCGCTACGGAAGAGTGGAGTTCATTACCGCTTTACATTTTGTTATTAGTTCTTATCTATAAAGCATTAGGATGGAAAAAATTGAGCATTGTCCTGGTCCTGATTACCCTAATGATCACCATCACCGATCAATCATCTAACTTATCAAAAGAGTACTTTGAAAGACCGAGGCCTTGTAATGAAGACTTTATGGATGCTGGTAGGTTCATCGCCATACGATGCGGGAGTTATGGTTTTTTTTCAGCTCATGCAGCAAGCACCTTTGCGCTTACCACATTCCTATCCTTTTTATTAAGATCGAGCTATCAGTATCTTACTTTCCTACTTGTTCTATGGGCATCAGTTGCCAGTTATAGTAGGATCTACCTTGGCGTTCATTATCCAGGCGATATATTAGTAGGGATGATATATGGGTTTTTAACAGGCTGGTTCATCTATTTTCTTTACCAGATGATACAAAAAAAGTTCTTCCAATCAACCCAATAGATTCTCAGCGGCCTGAAAAGGTGTCATTTCTCCTTTGTTTATCCGTATCAGATGATCATCAAATTCTTTTTTCACCTTTTCACTTGCAAAGAAGTCGCTTTTTAACTTTGATTCTATGGTGCGCATGAACCAATGTTTGTTCTGTTGCTTTCTTTTCAATTCAAAATAACCGTTAGCTTTCGTGGTTTTATGATAATTTTCCAGGTTACTAATAATCCCATCCAAACCTGTGCCGTTTAAGCTACTACATAGCATTACCTTTGGGTCAACACCACTTTCTTTCTTGGGATAAAGGTGTAGCGCTTTATTAAATTCCGCTTTAGCCTTCTCAGCATTCCTTTTATTTTCACCATCAGCTTTATTGATCGCTATCATATCCGCCATTTCTATGATACCGCGTTTCATACCCTGGAGCTCATCACCGGCACCGGCTAATTTTAACAATAAGAAAAGATCGGTCATACCATGGACTGAGGTCTCGCTTTGACCAACACCTACCGTCTCCACGATAACGGTATCAAAACCCGCCGCTTCACATAAGATGATGCTTTCCCGGGTCTTTTGCGCTACGCCTCCCAAAGAACTTCCCGATGCCGTGGGTCTAATAAAGGCATTCTCATTTTTCACTAACTGCTCCATTCGGGTCTTGTCACCCAGAATACTTCCTTTGGAAAGACTGCTTGATGGGTCAACGGCCAGCACCGCAACTTTATGTTCACGCTTGGTCAATAAATTCCCAAAAGCTTCTATGAACGTGCTTTTCCCTACACCGGGAACGCCCGTTATCCCTATACGAAAACTATCCACACAATACGGCAGGCATTTGCTTACTAAATGATCGGCCTTTATGGAGTTCTGCTTGTTTTTACTCTCTATCATAGTGATGCCACGGCTAAGGGCAATAGGATCACCATCGATAATGGAAGACGCAAGCTCATCCATATCTGGTTTCTTTTTTCTTAGTTTACGGATCTTTTCAATGGAGGATTTACTTACTTTTGTCATATTGAACGTTCTGCTTAGCAAAAGTAATGATATCCGTTCTTATCAAAAGTGCAACTGAAAAGTTCATCGAAAAAAAAATCATAATATTTGATAATGAAGTCCATCATTTCCCATTTTCATCCATCCGACCACGTTCCTGTAAAGCTCGACGATGATCATTTGAGAAAAGTTCAGGTAGATGCCACGGACCATCAACAGCTAAAAAAGGAAATACAAAGACAGGTAGCGGCTCAGAATGGAAGGGTCGGTTATGGTGGATGGCTGGAAAAACGTTCATTATATGCAAATAACATCCTTTTCAATAAGCAATACGAAAGAAACGTCCATTTAGGTTACGATATCTGGTGCGATGACGCTGAAGCTGTAGTCTCTCCCATGGATGCAAGCGTGTTTTCCGTTCATGATAATAAAGGAGAAGGTGATTATGGTCCAACCGTCATACTTGAACATGACGTGGACGGTCATAGCCTTTATACTTTATATGGTCACTTGAACCGAGAAAGTCTTGCACTAAGGCAAAAAGATGAGCTGATAAAAGCGGGTGATATAATTGGACATGTGGGAAGTTCAGCAGTGAACGGTAACTATGTTCCGCATTTACATTTTCAACTGATGTCAAATATGCTCGGCTATAAATTGGATTTTCCAGGTGTTGCCGCTGAAAGGGACCTAAGTTATTATTTAAAGTCCGTTCATCATCCTGACATAATTCTCAAGTGGATATAAAGGATTTTATAACAACTTTAATGATTCTTATTTTGTTACTATTAGCAAATGCACTTTATTTAAATAAAATTTTAAATCACATATTTTGAAAACGATCTACACAGCAAAGACAAGAACAAAAGGAGGCAGGAAAGGTCATGCTATGTCATTGGACAATGGACCTTTAGACCAACAGTTGAATATTCCTAAGGAAATGGGAGGTGATGGAGGTGAAGGAGCTAACCCTGAACAATTCTTTGGAGCGGCTTATTCTGCATGTTTTGGTGGTGCAGTAGAACTGGTCGCCGGTCAGCATAGCGTTGAGATAGGCGATGATTTTTACGTCGATGCTCATGTTAGTATAGGCGAAACTAAAGAAGGTGACCTGCAATTAAGCGTAATACTGGACACTTATTTACCGCAGGTCAATGATAGGACTACTGGCGAAAAGATCATCAATGAAGCACACCGTATCTGTCCTTTTTCCAGAGCTACCCGAGATAATGTTGATGTTACGCTAAACTTGTTAGTTGACGAATGATATTCTTTACTTTCTTGACCGAATAAAGCAAAAAGCCACCTATCTTAGGTGGTTTTTTTATTGACCGATTTTTTTGTCAATTGAAAATTTGTCAATTGATCTTACTCCATGCATATTCTTTAAGTAGTGATTCGTCAGGTTAATGTTGTGCATTTTGATGTATTTGGTCATATGTCCATTAAAAGCGCATGAAAATTAATGAATTATCATTTGTTAGCTGAAAATATATTTCTACATTTGCAAACCTTAAAATAAATAGGACCATATATAAAAAATTATGCCAACAATTTCCCAATTAGTTAGAAAAGGTAGGACAACCACGACTAAGAAGAGTAAATCGGCTGCTTTGGATTCCTGTCCGCAGAAACGCGGTGTTTGTACGCGTGTTTACACCACAACGCCTAAAAAGCCTAATTCAGCGATGAGAAAGGTCGCTCGTGTTAGACTTACTAATGGTAAAGAGGTGAACGCATACATCCCAGGTGAAGGACACAATCTTCAGGAGCACTCGATAGTATTAGTCAGAGGTGGAAGAGTAAAGGATCTCCCCGGTGTAAGATATCACGTTGTACGTGGAGCATTAGACACCGCCGGAGTAGATGGTAGGTTACAACGCCGTAGTAAGTACGGTGCTAAAAAACCTAAAAAGAAGTAATTTTAAAGTAAACTCATGAGGAAAAGACAAAATCATAAAAGACCTATTTTACCTGATCCAAGGTTCCACGACCAGTTAGTTACGCGTTTTGTGAACATGATGATGCTAGACGGGAAAAAATCCGTGGCATTCAATATCTTCTATGATGCGATCGCTATTGTGGATGAAAAGAAACAAGACGAAGAAAAATCATCATTGGAAGTTTGGAAGGATGCCCTATCTAACATTATGCCACATATTGAGGTAAGAAGTAGAAGAATAGGTGGA
>CAJXLO010000034.1 GCA_913056525.1 uncultured Psychroflexus sp. | reverse complement strand
TTCTATATCAGGTAATTGAATATCTAATGGAAGAGAATTTTGACACCGACTTTACTTCTCTTGTCGAAGAGTATAAAAACAGCCGTTTGTCAAAGAATAATCTCAAAGAAAAGATTAATTCGATCACTCGAGAAAGGGGTAGCATAAGCTCACTATTCGAAAAAGCAAAAGTCTCAGATTCAATTCAAGTTGATTTTAAAAGAGACTGTAAAGCATTATTAGAGAATTATTATTCAAAGACCCCAGAAAACTTAGGAGATCTGATTTATGATACAAGGAACTTAGTTGTACATAGGTATCGGGAAATTTTAAAAAAAGAAAAAGATATCGACCTGTTGGACTTAGTTACACATGAATTAGAGATAATCATAAATGAATTAATAATAAGCTACAGCCCCCAACAATGGGTATAAAACATAGGGCGGACAGTGGTTTCCGCAAGTTTTTGCTTCTTAGCAAAGTTTGTCAAAGGCGGACTGTTAAGTACTCCGAAATTCCCTACGTTTCATACCCGAGACCGTTCCCAAATAATAAAAGAAACAAAAAATGAAGACCGTTCGATTAAAAAAATCAGCAAATGGAGAAATTTATCTAAAAAACCATCATATAGAAATTCATGACAAGTCTAGTCGAACCAACTGGGTTATTTTTAAAATTTTGCCGGTTATTTTTATCGTTTTTGGAATATTTCAAATTTATGGAGCCATATTATCTGCAAGTATATTCCCGATCATTTTAGGTTTAATTTCAGGCATTTTACTTTTTAGCATTGGAATCCATTTATATTTTCCTGATTTTAGAAGAACAAACAGAAAAGAATTACCCATATCGGAAATAAAGAACGTCCGATTAAAAAAAGCTTTCGGAAGATTATTTGTTGATTTCAAATTATCTGACAAATCCACTCGACGAGTTTATAATTTAAAAGATGGAACAGATTGGAATTTGATAAAAACCTATTTAACTGAAAATAATATCGCTTACTCGGAATAAAAAAATTTGCTAACAACTAAGCCTTCCTGCGGTCGGATTGATCACGCTAAAGACGTGACAGGCTATGCTAAAGCCGTCACAGGCAACGCTAAAGACGTGACAGGTAACGCTAAAGCCGTCACAGGTAACGCTAAAGCCGTCACAGGCTTCGCTAAAACGTTTTAGGCACAGCAAGATGTAAGCCTGCATTTGCAGGGATTCTGTAACACAACTACACGATCATTCATAAACGAAAAAGCAAATAAGCCTTTGACTTCTTTTAACTGCCGGTAAGTCAGGCTCAGGGCATCGCAGATAACAGACAACAGAAAATAAAAGAGAACCGAAGCCTGACAACCCACTACAAAAACATTCTCTATCTAACCAACTTCACAATGATCAACATTTAGCTATATTTGCCATTTATAATTGTCCTATGGAAACTAAAGTATCATTTCAAAAGTACGGTATCAACTACGGGATCATCTACGGAGCTTATTCTATTGTCGTCCTGTTATTATCTTATTTTTTGGACTTCAGCACAGAGAGCTGGATATTTGGCCTGGTCAATTTTATCGTAACGGTAGGTATTGCAGGTTATGCGGTCTACGAGTTCAGGCAGAACAATGCGCTGGTTTTAAGTGTAGGCCAGGCGGTAAAGATAGGTTTGATCGTCGGAGTCATAGGGGGTTTGCTTTACGCAGTCTATATGTACATCCATTATAGTATGATAGATACAGCGTTCATTGAGAACATGCGCGAAGAGGCCTTAAGATCTGTAGAAGAGCAAACCAAAGGCAAATCAAAGGAAGAAACGGAAATGGCCAAAAAGGGTGCATCTTTTGTCGCCTCTCCTTTTGCTTTTGCCACGATCACTTTGTTCTCAGTGATGATCAAAACCGTTCTTGTAGGTGTAGTCGCTGGACTGGTGTTCAGGAACGACCGTTAAAGTTCCAGATCATGTATCTAAGCATTCTCATCCCGTTGTATAATGAGGCAAATGCCTTGCCAGAGCTCAATGATTGGATACATCGCTCCATAAGACCATTTACAGAAAGTTTTGAGGTGATCTTCATTGATGACGGTAGTAGAGATGCTTCCTGGTCTGAGCTCCAGCGAATAAGTGAAGATCATGAGCGTGTGCATACTATCCGCTTCATGAAGAACTATGGAAAATCACAGGCACTGCACGCTGGTTTTGCCAGAGCAAGAGGGAAATATGTCGCCACGATGGATGCCGATCTGCAGGATAGCCCGGAAGAGATCCCACTGATGATCAAACGAATGGAAACAGAGCAACTTGACCTCATATCTGGCTGGAAAAAGAAAAGATACGATTCTTATTTCATGAAGAATCTGCCATCTAAGCTGTTCAACTGGGTCGCGCGATGCACTTCCGGGGTGAAGATACACGACTTCAATTGCGGATTAAAAGTTTATAAGAACGAAGTGGTCAGGGCGATCAACGTGCAAGGTGAAATGCACCGATACCTTCCGGTACTGGCAAAAAATGAAGGATTTGATAAAATAGGGGAGAAGCCGGTAAAACATTCGCCGCGTAAATATGGAAAGACCAAGTTTGGCGCAGAAAGGTTCCTCCATGGATTTCTGGACCTGCTTACCATCTGGTTCTTTTCCAGGTTCGGGAAGCGACCAATGCACTTCTTTGGTGCCTTTGGCCTATTGATGTTCATCATCGGCTTTATGCTCACTTTTTGGCTGGGTGCGTCAAAGTTGTACAAAGTTTACAGGAACATCCCGGAAATTCGGGTTACGGACAATCCATGGTTCTATATCGCCCTGACGGCCATGATCATCGGGGTGATCCTCTTCGTCGCCGGATTTCTGGGCGAATTGATGTTGAAGACCAAAACGAATGAACAGAATTATATCATAAGAGAAGAAAGATCTTCTAAAACCGATACATTGAGTTATGACCAAACCTAAAAAGAAAGCTAAAGAATGGCTACAGGAACCCTTTGATCAGGAAACGCAAAGGATTACACAAGAACTTATAGATGCCGATAATGAAGAGCTGGTAGAGGCCTTTCATGATGACCTGGCATTTGGCACCGGTGGAATGCGCGGTATTATGGGCGTTGGTACAAATCGTATTAACCGATATACACTGGGAAAGAACACACAAGGTGTTGCAAACTACCTTCATGAACAATTTCCGAACAAGGAAGAGATCAGCGTCGCCATAGCCTATGATTGCAGAAGGAACAGCCGTTCGCTTGCTGATGTCGTGGCAGAAGTCCTCTCGGCCAATAATATCCGTGTCAAGCTGTTCCCTTCGCTAAGACCTACACCGCTGCTTTCCTATGCGGTCAAATACCTGGATTGCCAGTGCGGCATCGTATTGACAGCAAGTCATAATCCACCGGAATATAATGGTTATAAAGTATACTGGGAAGATGGCGGCCAACTGGTACCACCTCAGGATAATGAGATCGTCAAAAGGATAAGTTCGCTAAGGTTCTCCGATATCAAGTTCAAGAAACAAACGGATAAGATCGATATCCTGGATGAAAAAGTGGACCAGGCCTTTATCAGGGAATCCGTTGCGAAGGCTAGTTTCCGTTTGAACGATGGCAATGACAATCGATCGAAATTGAACGTTGTCTTCACATCGCTGCATGGTACGGCCATCACCTTGAACCCTAAGGTTTTAGAGCAAGCTGGCTATACGAACCTGAACATCGTGGAAGAACAGGCGGAACCTGATGGCGAATTCCCAACCGTGGTATCGCCTAATCCTGAAGAACCGGAAGCTTTGAAAATGGCACTGGAACTGGCTGACCGGAAAAATGCTGATATCGTCATAGGTACGGATCCTGATGCGGATAGGCTTGGCGTAGCGGTAAGAGACCTGAACGGAAAGATGACCATCCTTAACGGAAATCAAGCCATGTTGTTGATGACCTGGTTCTTACTGCATCAGCATGGGGAAATGAAAGGGAACGAGTACATCGCATCCACGATCGTTTCTACGCCTATGATGAAAAAGCTCGCCGATCATTTTAAGGTGGACTATCAGGAAACCCTGACCGGTTTCAAATGGATCGCGGATGTCATCAAACGTCATCCGGAGAAAGATTTCATCGGCGGTGGTGAAGAAAGCTTTGGGTTCATGGTGGGTGATTTTGTGCGGGATAAGGATTCGATCACATCTACCTTGCTTATCTGCGAACTGGCGGCCTATCTGAATTCAAAAGGTTCTAGTGTTTATGAGAAGTTGATAGAATTGTATAAGGACATTGGCTGTTATCATGAGAAGCTCGTCGCGCTTGTTAAAAAAGGACGTAAAGGTGCTGAAGAGATCGACCAGAAGATGAGCGACCTCAGAGAAGATCCGTTAAAGCAGATAGATGGTGAACCCGTTATCAGGGTTGCCGATTATAAAAAACAGGTCAGCTATGATATTCAGAACGAAAAGAAAATGAAATTAGACCTTCCGGCATCGAACGTTTTGATCTATCATACTGCATCAGGAACAAAGGTTTGCGCCAGACCTAGCGGAACGGAACCTAAGATCAAGTTTTACATCAGCGTGAACGCTCAACTGGAAGATGTAGCTGAATATGAACAACTAAAGCATCAGCTGGAAAAGAAAGTACAAAGAATTACCAGCGAATTAGGCATTACTTAATCCATTGGCAAACGATCGTTCATGAAATATTTCAAAAAATTCTTTCGCTTCGCTAAACCTTATCAGACCTATGCGTTACTGAATATCATCTCCAATATTTTATACGCGATATTCAGCACATTGGCCATGATCTCGCTGTTTCCTATGCTGAAGGTTCTATTTAAGAATACTGATCCGGTGGAAGAAGAACCGGTTTGGCAGGGAATAACCAAAGCTCAGGATTATGCGGAGAATTACTTGAATTATTATGTAACTCAACAAGTTGATGAAGGACCGCAAACCGTTTTGTTATATATGGTTTTTCTGGTCATTTTGATGTTTTTGATCAAAAATCTGTTCAATTATCTGGCGATGTTCTTTATTACGTTCTTGCGTAATGGGATCATTCGGGATATCCGGGATGCACTGTATAAGAAATGTTTAGAACTGCCGATCGCTTATTTTTCAGAAAAAAGAAAAGGCGATACGATTTCCCGCATAACGACTGATGTTACGGAAATACAGGTTTCTTTTTTATCTATATTAGTGATTTTAGTGCGCGATCCGCTGACTATCTTATTTACAATAGGAGCCATGTTTCTGATAAGCTGGGAATTAACAATTTTTGTTTTTGTTTTCATTCCGGTTACCGGCTTTATCATTTCATTAGTAGGAAAATCACTTAAACGCAAATCAAATCGGGTTCAAAAGGAACAAGGTTATTTTCTATCTATTCTGGAAGAAACCCTGACCGGATTAAAGATCATTAAAAGTTTTAATGCCAATAAGCAATTTGATGACCGATTTAAAGAATCTACAACGCGGTATTATGATTTTTCCAATAAACTGATCAATAGACAAAACCTGGCTTCACCATTAAGCGAATTTTTGGGAATAACCGCTATTGGCGTGCTTTTATGGTACGGCGGCAAAATGGTATTAGTCGATGAAACGCTCAATGCCGGTTTCTTTATTACCTATATGGCTTTATCATATCAAATATTAACGCCGGCCAAGACCATTTCAAAAGCATCCTATAAGATCAAGAAAGGGAATGCCGCCGCAGCAAGGATCCTGGAAATATTAGAGAAAGAAAATTCTATCCAGGATAAGCCGGATAGTCAGGTGAAAGAATCTTTTGATAAAAGTCTGTCGCTGGAGAACGTCTGGTTTAAATACGACGACGAATGGGTTTTAGAAAATTTCTCAGCGGAGATCAAAAAAGGTAAGACCATAGCACTGGTTGGGCCATCCGGTAGCGGAAAATCTACCATCACTAACCTGATCACGCGTTTTTATGATATCCAGGAAGGCGATATTAAGATAGATGGGCACAGTATTAAGGATATCCAATTAGCATCGATCAGAAATTTGATCGCTTTAGTTACGCAGGATTCTATTTTATTTAACGATACGATCAGGGAAAATCTAAGGGTGGCTAAACAAGATGCTACGGATGAAGAACTGATAGAGGCGTTGAAAGTAGCGAATGCCTATCGGTTTGTAAAAACTTTTCCTAACGGAATAGAAACCAATGTAGGCGATGGCGGTAATAAACTAAGTGGCGGTCAAAAACAGCGAATTTCCATAGCTCGTGCCGTTCTGAAAAATGCGCCGATACTGGTTTTAGATGAAGCCACATCTTCACTGGACACGGAAAGCGAAAGATTAGTGCAGGAGGCTTTACAACGGATCATGGAAAATAAAACATCACTGGTCATCGCGCATCGACTATCAACGATCAAAAATGCGGATGAGATCATAGTTTTAGATCAGGGAAATATCAGGGAACGCGGTGATCATCAAGATCTGATACAAAAAAATCAATTGTATAAAAAATTAGTTGAAATGCAATCATTTGAGTAAACAAGCTTTGAACATCGATGATGATGAGCGTTTACTTTTAAAAAGACTGCGCTCAGAGAGCGAGAAGAAAAGGGCTTTCCACCAGCTTGTAGACCTATACAAAGAACCCTTGTACTGGCATATTCGTCATATGGTAAAACATCACGATGATGCAGATGATGTGTTGCAAAATACCTTTATCAAAGTATTCCGTTACATTGATGATTTTAAAGGTAATAGCAAGCTGTATTCATGGATGTACAGGATCGCAACGAATGAAAGCAAGACGTTCCTGACCAGAAAGGCAAAAAGATCAAAGCTATCTAGCCGCGAACTACAAGAGCGCCTGACGGAAAGCCTGAAGAGCGACCCTTATTTTGAAGGTGGAGCCATAGAACAACAGCTTCATAAAGCCGTGGATGACCTGCCGGAAAAACAACAACTGGTGTTCAGGATGCGCTATTTCCAGGACCTGAAGTTCAAAGAGATTAGCGAAATATTAGAAGTTTCCGTAACTTCGTTAAAAACCAATTATCATCACGCCCAAAAGAAGGTAAAAAAACAATTGGGCGTGGATTAAACCTTTTATATGACTGTGAGTCTAATTATTAAAATGAACAATAAAAATGAGATCAGGGTTCAGACTTCCGGATGATTATTTTGATGACTTCCAGCAGCGTCTGGACAAGCGTATGGATGAAGATAAACGATCATCACAAAATAATGAACTGAATGTCACGTCCGGATATAAAGTGCCAACCGATTATTTTGATAAACTCCACATCGATATAGATGAAAAGAGCTCTTTCAATACAAAAAAGCAATGGTTAGCCATGGCGGCGATATTAGTCGTGATGTTAAGCGTAGGTATCCTAACTCGGCCATTCTCTTCAGAAACAGGAAATATGAAGATCAGCGATATCGAGGAAGAGCAGCTGGAACAGTATATTAAATACCAGTATATGAACGAAGAAGTTTTGAAATCCTACGCTAAGGAACAGGATATGCAATTCGAGCTCAATAAAGCCCTAAGGACAATTGACAAAAAAGAGATACTGACCTATTTTGATGACCAATTAAACGACCTGTATGCTTATGAAGATTAGTTTGTGTTTATTCATGGTGATTTTCTTATCGTTCCCGATGCTTATGAACGCTCAGGATGACGACAAGATCAAGAAATTAAAGATCAGCTTTTTCACCGATCAACTGGACCTGAGTACGAAAGAAGCCCAAAATTTCTGGCCTGTTTATAACCATCATAACGACAAATATGATAGCCTTAAGGAAAACAAATGGCGTGGCATTGTAAAACGGCTTAAAAAAGTAGATGAACTCAGCGAAGCAGAAGCGTCTAAGCTATTAGCCGATTATCGGGAATATAAGGAATTACGGTATGAGTATAGAGAAGATTTTATCGCTGACCTGAAAGACGTGATCTCGGACAAGAAGATCATGCAGCTCAAGCATGCGGAATACGAATTCGACAAAAAGCTCCTGGATCAATATCGTTCTTCTGATAAGAAAGACCGATAATTATGCCATACCGCATTTTAATCTTTAGCTTTGCAAAAAACGTTTTTAATGAAAAAATACCTAGTTCTATTCTTATTGATCAATTGTTCGCTTTTGAACGCGCAAGCTCCTAATGGTTATTATTCATCAGCCGATGGACTGGTTGGTAGCGCATTGAAGACGGAATTGAAAGAGATCATAGACGATATCGATAATGGAAATGGTTCTTCAGTCCACGTAGATCAGGGATATGATGGTTTATGGGATGCTTATCAAAATCTAAATAGTGGTGATCTTGATAACTACACTACTTATGAAAATGATAATACGATCTTAGATATTTATTCTGAGAACCCTAATTCAGCTGATCCTTATAATTTTACACCGGGAAACGATCAGTGTGGTAACTACCAGGACGAAGGCGATTGCTATAACAGAGAGCATTCCGTACCACAATCTTTTTTTGATTCTGACAGTCCGATGAAAAGTGATTATCATTCCACATTTCCTACAGATGGCAAGGTCAATGGCTTTAGAGCCGCTTATCCTTATGGAGAAGTAGGAAGTGCAAGTTTTACTTCAGCTAATGGGAGCAAGCGGGGAACAAGTTCTTCACCTGGTTATTCGGGCGTCGTTTTTGAACCGATTGATGAGTTCAAAGGAGATATTGCCAGAGCGCTTTTTTATTTTGCTACCCGCTACGAAGATCAGTTGAACAATAGTAACTGGGAAGATCCAGCTAATAATTTTCTTTCCAGTGACAGCAGCCAGTTCTATGATCAATGGTTGATAGATGTTCTGCTCACCTGGCATCAACAGGATCCGGTAAGTCAGAAAGAAATCGACAGGAACAATAATGGCTTTTTTCATCAGGGTAATCGGAATCCTTATATAGACCATCCGGAATATGTCATCGCGGTCTGGGATGAAGAGAATTTTAGCACAGAGGACTTCTCTGTTGTCGATATCCGTTTTTCAAGTAATCCTATTACTAATGGTCAACTGGGCTTAACTCTGGAAAATGCCCATGAAGGTAAAATGGAACTCTATGATATCACTGGAAGAAAAATAAGAGAATTCCGGATAGAGGGGAAACAGCAGGTAGTGCACCTTGACTTTTTAGCCAATGGAGTCTATATTGCAAAGTTTTCATTTGGTGATAAAGAAATCAGCAAAAAACTCATCTTGCAAAATTAAGCTTATGAAAAGTCTGCTATTTCCTGTTATATGTCTGTTAATGATCCTTGGATGCAAGCAAAACCCATCATCAGATAAAGAAGGAGATGCAAAGGACTCTTCATCAACCCAAAAACCGGCGATCCAAAATATATTAGAAGATACTTATAACTATAAATCCTTTAAAGAGAAGGATTTCGTAGTTCTTGACCTGTTATGGACACTGGAAGATACCATAGCAATTGAGATATACTTTCAGCCTGGAAACGGAGTAAGCGTGGTCAAAAAAGAAGACGCATTCCTTTATCTGACCGATGAGCGTACTTATGAAAAGCCATCAGGGGCATTTAAAAGGGAAGAGATCAATTTCTACAGGGAAATCTTAAATGCCTATCGATCCCCTTTTCGTTTATCCGACCATCGCATAATAAAAGCATCAAAAGAGCTTGCGTTAAACAATGGAACAATACTCGATCGGAGTTACAAGCTTATTGGTGACAACGAGCAAATTCTTTATCTATTCCCTAAGACCGATCTGATAAAAGCCATTGAAATAGGGGATGATCCTCAAAAAAGATATCTGGTCTTTGAAAAACATATCACTGTTCAGCGGATACCTATAAGTATGAGCTGGAACATTTATAATGATAGCATTTCAACTGAACAACCAGAAAGTAAAATTGAAGTGAAAAGGATCAGTTATCCGGATGAATTGGCATTCAATCTGGAAGTTCCAGAAAAGGCCCGGCCGATTCTCAACAACTAAGCTCCATTACGCGTTGCACAAAGTAAATAACTCAGTATCTTTGCCGAAATTCCAGTAAGCATGATCAAAATAAGTTTTCCGGACGGGAATCAACGTGAATATCAGCCAGGAACAACACCAATGCAGATCGCCGAAAGCATAAGTCAGGGACTGGCCAGAAATGTCCTATCAGCCAAGGTTAACGGTGATAAGGTAGAAGTATCGACGCCCATAAACAAAGATGCATCCATAGAACTGCTTACGTTCGATGATGCGGAAGGGAAAGCGGCCTTTTGGCACAGTAGTGCACATCTGATGGCGCAGGCCATATTAAAGTTCTATCCAGATGCCAAACTAAGTATCGGTCCGCCGATCGAACATGGGTTCTATTATGATATCGACTTTGGAGAAGAAAGTATTAGCGATAAAGACTTCCCAAAATTGGAAAAGAAGATGCTCGAGCTGGCCAGGGGAAAGCATGCGTTCCATTTGCACGAAGTAAGCAAAGCAGAAGCATTAGCTTATTATGAAAAAAACGATAATCCGTTCAAATTAGAACTGATAAAGGACCTGAAAGATGGAGACATCACTTTCTGTGACCATGATGATTTTACCGATCTATGTCGTGGCGGTCATATTCCCCACACAGGCAAGATCAAAGCGGTCAAGTTGCTCAATATTGCAGGCGCTTACTGGCGTGGTGATGAAAAGAACCAACAACTTACCCGGATCTACGGCATTTCCTTCCCCAAGCAGAAAATGCTCAAAGAATATTTAGAAAAACTTGAAGAGGCTAAAGCCCGTGATCATCGTAAATTAGGCAAAGAACTAAAGTTGTTCACCTTTTCGCAAAAAGTAGGTCAGGGTTTGCCGCTATGGCTTCCTAAGGGAACCTTATTAAGAAACAAATTAGAGGATTTTATGCGTCAGGCGCAAGTAGAAGCCGGCTATGATCAGGTAGTTTCCCCACATATAGGACATAAGAACCTTTATGAAACCTCAGGTCATTATGAAAAGTACGGAGAAGATAGCTTCCAGCCGATAAAAACTCCGCATGAAGGAGAAGAATTCCTCTTAAAACCCATGAACTGTCCGCATCATTGTGAAATATACAATGCACAAAGCTGGAGCTATCGTGATCTACCGGTCAGATATGCAGAATTCGGCACGGTCTATCGTTACGAACAGAGTGGTGAACTTCACGGACTTACTCGTGTAAGGGGTTTTACACAAGATGACGCCCATATCTTCTGCACGCCGGACCAACTTGATGAAGAGTTCAAAAAGGTTATAGACCTTGTACTTTATGTGTTCTCAGCCTTAGGCTTTTCTGATTTTACTGCACAGGTGTCGCTCAGGGATACGCAAGAGAAGGAAAAATATATAGGAAGTGATCAGAACTGGGATAAGGCCGAGCAAGCTATCATTAACGCCGCTAAGGAGAAACAGCTTAATTATGTGGTGGAAGAAGGTGAAGCGGCTTTTTATGGCCCTAAGTTGGATTTTATGGTTAACGATGCACTGGATAGGAGCTGGCAGTTAGGGACGATCCAGGTGGACTATAATCTGCCGGAAAGATTCGAGCTGACTTATAAAGGCAAAGACAATCAGTTGCATAGGCCGGTGATGATCCATCGTGCACCCTTTGGAAGTATGGAGCGTTTCGTTGCCATCCTTCTGGAACATACGGGTGGTAATTTCCCACTTTGGCTCATGCCACAACAAGTTACCATACTAACGATCAGTGAGAAATATGAAAAATATGCTCAAAAAGTTTTAAGTTTATTGAAAAATAACGAAATTCGCGCCTCAATAGATGACAGGGGAGAAACCATGGGTAAGAAAATCCGTGAGGCAGAGATGGAAAAGTTTCCCTTTATGTTGATAATAGGAGAGAAAGAGTTTGATAACCAGTCAGTAACCCTTAGAAAGCATGGTGGTGAAGACTTGGGTTTGATGTCGGTTGATGAAATCGTAGATTGGATTAAAATAGAAATACAAAAAAGTATTTCAAACGAATCATAGAATAAGTTTAACCTTAAAAAATTTAAATTATAGCTTTAAGAAAGAAAAGAGGTCCACAGCGAAGGAAGCAAGAAGATAAACACAGGATCAATAAGCGTATAAAAGCTCCTAAAGTAAGATTAGTTGGCGATAATGTTGAAATGGACATTTATCCTATTGAGAAAGCATTAGAGAAAGCCGATGAAATGGAGCTCGACCTTGTGGAAATCTCTCCAAAGGCCGATCCTCCCGTTTGTAAGGTCATGGACTATAAAAAGTTCCTTTTCGAACAAAAGAAAAAGGAAAAGGCCATGAAACAAAAGACATCTAAGGTGGTGGTCAAAGAAATCAGGTTCGGGCCCAACACCGATGAGCATGATTATGAATTCAAAAGGAAAAACGCTGAAAAGTTCCTTAAGGATGGAGCCAAGTTAAAAGCATTTGTGTTCTTTAAAGGTCGTTCTATCGTTTTTAAGGATAAAGGTGAGATCTTGCTCCTTAGATTGGCTAAAGACCTGGAAGAACTAGGAAAAGTCGAACAAATGCCCAAGCTAGAAGGTAAGCGTATGATCATGATGGTCGCCCCAAAGAAAGATAAAAAATAAGGTAATAAGTTATAAATTAAACAAAAGCAATGCCAAACAAAAAGCCAAAGACGAAATCAAGTGCTAAAAAACGTTTCCAGGTGACCGCTTCCGGAAAGATAAAACGTAAGCACGCCTTTAAAAGTCACATCCTAACCAAGAAGTCGAAGAAACGTAAATTAAAACTTACGCATTCCACGACCGTAGATCAACCTGATAAAAGCAATATTAGGTTACAAATGCGACTTAAATAAACTCAGGTTTATATTAAACCCTGGAGTAAGGCCATCAAAACGATCAAAATGATCTGCCTACTACAAAAAAATAAAAATAAAAATGCCAAGATCAGTTAATTCAGTAGCGTCAAGAGCAAGACGAAAAAAAGTACTCAAACATGCTAAAGGTTACTTTGGCAGACGAAAGAACGTTTGGACAGTAGCTAAGAATGCCGTTGAAAAAGGTTGGCTTTATGCTTACCGTGACCGTAAGACAAAGAAGCGAAACTTTAGAAGTCTATGGATCATGCGGATCAATGCCGCGGCCAGACAGCACGGAATGTCCTATTCTAAGTTCATGGGTAAGATAAAAGCGGCAGATATACAGTTGAATCGGAAAGTGCTGGCCGATCTCGCCATGAACGACCCAAAAGCTTTTAAAGCTATTGTAGATAAAGTAAAGTAATTTAAACTACTTTTTTGTTATCTTTAATGCGTTGATGAAAGTCAACGCATTTTTTTAATATTTATCCTATGGAGCTTTCACGCAAGATCTTATTTTTTCTTGTTGGATGTATATGTTTACTAAATTCCTGCGATGATGGTGATATTGTTGTATCCAACTTTAACTTTGATGAAGAAACCTCATTATCATTATGTGGTGATAATGATATGAACTTACTATATACCATCGATCAGGAAACGAACGAGGCCATTTCATTTCAGTTTTCTGATGACAATTTTGATGGCCGTTTCCAGGGATTAGATGCGCCGGAGCCTATTAGCATCGATATGGGATCATCGAACAAGCTCACTTATCGTATACTGAGTGAACCAGCGGACGGAGCACAATATTTTTGTCAGGATGTACCTCCGTCATCGCCAGATGTAGAACAAGAATTCGTAAGCACCAGCGGAGGCACCGCCATTTTATCCATAAGCGTTACTGAACAGGATGATGACGATGGTATACCGGCTGCTCAGGAAGACTTGAACAACAACGGGAACCTTTTTGATGATGATACGGATGGTGATGGTATTCCTAATTTTATCGATACTGACGATGATAATGATAATGTACCCACAAGTGTTGAAATTATCAATAACGAAGGCGATGAAATACCGGACACGGATGAAGATGGAACACTGGATTATTTAGACCCTGACGATGATGATGACGGTGTATTAACAAGAAACGAGGATCTTAATGCCTTTGAAAATGCTGATGATAACGGAAATCCGGTACTTAATCCACAAGACGATACAAATGCAGATGGATTACCTAATTATTTGAATCCACAAGCAACAGAATCCATAAACATTGATCAATTTAGACCTAATGTGATCAGCCGTACTTTCAGGACACAGATCGTTATAAGAAATGTAACCCTGGAACAGGTAAATGGGGACCAAACGATAACGCTGGAAGAATTAAGACTTGGTTTTTACGAGATAACTTCAAATGAAGAAGAAGTACCTATGCAGTAGGATTTCATTGGATATTCTCATATATATATATTTCCGTTGCTCCAAAGCCGTATTCTCTAAAATCCGCGTCGTAATAGCTAACTTCATTGTATCGACTAAAGAGCAGGCTTAGCTCTTTTTTAAGCCTCCCTTTTCCTTTTCCGTGGATAAAGACCAATCTTTTCTCTTTATTCTCTATAGCTTTCTTCAGTCTATTTTCAGCGGTCCTTAATTGCATTTGAAGCATATCAAAGTCCGTCATATTTGCGCTAGAATCAGTAAGTTCGTGTATATGGAGGTCTATCTCTGGTATCTTTTTTGATCGCTTTGCTGATGTTGTTCGAACGTCCTTGGTCTTAACTTCAAATTTCTTATATGCTCTACGATCTATTTCAATAGGATCAACTTCAAGAGGTTCTGTTACTTTTACGACCTGTTCTTTTTTATAGGCATGTAAAAAACCATCCTCATCTTCAAGCCAAATCTGGTCATTTTTTATTTCGGTGATTCTCCCTTCCAGGGTATCATCAACGACCTGGACCTTATCATTGACCTTGAGTTCCATTCTTATCTGAATTTTGCTGATCATCGTCTTTTGGATTGTCGTTCACCCATTGTCGCGTGGATTTATATAGACCGAACATTAATAGGACCAGACCAATCGTGCTTATATAAACATTAGTGCTTTCCTGCGTTAGATCATACAGTAATAATCCACCTCCCAGAAGGATGAATATCAAATTTAAACTTTGTTTTCCCTTATTTACATCCATAAGTACTAAGATAATAAAATAATCCAGATATGGATGGAGAGCATAAAGGCTTAGTTGTTGTTCATTGGGGTAGTTAAATAACAAAAGCCACTTTTTAAGCGGCTTTTGAGTGCTCGGAGCGGGACTTGAACCCGCACGGCCAGGGTATGGCCATTGGATTTTAAGTCCAACGTGTCTACCAATTCCACCATCCGAGCCAGACAATAAAAAAGAGCGAAAGACGGGATTTGAACCCGCGACCCTCACCTTGGCAAGGTGACGCTCTACCACTGAGCTACTTTCGCTTAATTCTTTTCAAAATTTGAATCACTATCATCCTGTAGGTGAAGGTGACGCTCTACTTTCGAAAAAATCAAAATTCCGAGAATTTTGCTATTTTTCGAGAACGCTCGCAAAAGTACGAAATCTGTTGGATTTCTGCTTTTGCGGAGCGCTGTGCTTTTTTATTCAATGCGATTGCAAATTTAATGCTTTTCTTTATTTATCAAACTTTTTCGTGATACTTTTTTTAACTGATTTTTGGGATGTTCCTTATCAATTGAAAGTCAATTATATTGAATAGGTCAATAAATTTAAGAATGGATAAAGATTAGCATTCGTCATCCATAAGGTCAGGCCGTCTTTTTTGCGTGTTTTTTTCGGCTTGTTCTTCACGCCATTCATCTATTTTAGCGAAGTTACCGCTTCTGAGCACCTCCGGCACCTTCATACCTTTATATTCCGCAGGTCTTGTGTAGATGGGTGGCGCAAGGAGGTCGTCCTGAAAAGAATCCGTAAGGGCTGAATCCTGATTTCCCAGTACTCCTGGTATAAGTCTTATAACGGCATCGCTCACCACTAAAGCACCTAATTCCCCACCTGAAAGAACGTAATCACCGATGGAAATTTCCCTGGTGATAAAATGATCACGCACTCGCTGATCTACACCCTTATAATGACCACAAAGGAGAATGATGTTTTTATGTAGCGAAAGCCTGTTGGCCATTTTTTGATCAAAACGTTCACCATCCGGAGTCATATATATGATCTCATCATAGTTTCGATCTTCCTTTAGTTGATTGATGCACTTTTCTATCGGTTCGATCATCAGCACCATTCCTGAACCTCCGCCATATTGATAATCATCTACCTGGTCGTAGCTTTTAACGGCATAATCCCTCAAATTATGGACTTTTATTTCAACCAGTCCTTTTGATATAGCCCTTTTCAATATAGAAGCCTGGAAAGGACTATTCAACAATTCTGGTACCACTGATATAATATCAATACGCATTAACTGCTTTGTTTAGGACCGGTATTTCCACTGTTCGGTTTTTTCTTGACGCTTTTCTGAAGGTCCAGGATCTGCCTTCCTTGCTGTTGTTGCTTCTCTATGGCATTTCTTCTGTATTCTTCATACTCTACCTCTAGATTCCTCATACTTTCCTTCGTGGCCTTTGTCACAACATTACTTCTTCTGTAATTAATAAAAAGTAGTACACAAATGACCAGCAGCAATGCTATAATGGACCAGGCAAGGATATGATAGGTGGACTTTCCTAATTGCATGCCTAAGAATCCGATGCTATCTTGAGCTTGCTGAAGATCATTAAGCGAATTTCTTGTTTTCTTTAGATCGGACTCCAGATCTTCAATATTAGCTTTCAGTTGACTTTTCTCTTTCTTGAACGCGTCGATGATTTTCTCCAGCGAATCCTTACTTGACTTGAGCTCCTTTCTGAAAGCTTTTACATCCACTTTTTTGATGACCTTGTATTCCTCATAGCTGTTGCTTTCTTCAATAAGCTCATCATACTGGTCTACAACGGACGAAATAGAATCCTGATCATTTTGCGCCTGCATCAAAGTACCTATCATTACAAGAAGGAAGAGGATGTAATATCTTTTCATATTAATATTGATTTTAAAGTTGTTCAAAATTATATCATTTCTTGCAACATTCCACAAAAACCTTAAACTTGCCTGTCGAATTTATATTACATCAGGCTGGTTTAGCTTTTATTTCATGCTTTACAGAGCCATCATGTTCAAAGTTGGGCAAGTTATTAATGAATTCCTGCACTTGCTCATTGAAGATCCTTGCTTGTTCAACATTAACGACATGCCCGCAATTCTTTATGATCGATAACCTTGCAGAATGATGAGCTTTAGTTATCTCCTTGATGGTAGGCAAAAAGAGATGGTCTTGTTCGCCCATGACATAAAAGGATGGAATGTTCAAGGGTTTCTGCCTGAATAGCTTTAATAGTGGATTGATATCAGCGGTCAACCTGAACCATCTGATGAATTCTTTCTGGCATAGTTTCTTAGCTTCATTCACAAAAAGCGACCTTGACCTTTTATGGTTCCTTCTAGGCATGATGATAAAGGCAAATAGCTTATAGAGCAAGATATAAGGTACGACCGATTTTGTAATATTTCCCAGTCGCATCAGAAAACGCGAACGGAAGTTCATTTTCATAATAGCTCCACCCATGATCATGCTCTTCACTCTTTCCGGATGTTCTTCTGCGATGTTCCGGATCAGGATAGTCCCTAGCGATATACCTACAAAATGGGCTTGAGCTATATTATGAGTGTCTAACACTTCAATGATGTCCTGAGAAACCATATCAAAAGTATATCTATCCTGTAACGTATCCTTAATCTTGAACTGCGAATTACCGTGACCTCTGAGGTCCAGTAAAAGTACGTTGAAATATTGTTTAAAATGCCTCAGTTGTTTATACCAAATGGAAGAACTTCCTCCAGCGCCGTGCACGAAGACCACCCAATCAACATTCGGATTCCTCTTATTGATATATTTATAAGTCTCTAACATCAATTACAATGATAACGCATTTTGCCTTAATACAATAATATCTTTTTAAGTATTTAAGATTAATTAAGGCCGTTTTCAACGGAGTTATTTGACGTTGGCCTTTTGACCTCTCTATGAAGGATTGACCACTTGGGTTGATATAATCGTATACTAAGTTGCAAGGCTTCTATGTTGCAATAACTGTTCATTACTTTAAACGAACACTTAACTGGTACTCTATTTGTTTTATACTGATATTAATGTAACAACTCTACAAGATAAAGCCGATCAATTCTCCACTTTCTCTAATTTAGCGAACCGCAATAATAAACTTTTTAAACCGCCACGTTCAAACTGGATGTCGGCTTTTTTGTCCTGGCCTACACCGGAGATCTTGATCACCTTACCATGACCAAACCGATTATGCTTGACCAACTCTCCGGACTCTAACTTTTGAACCGCTTCCTTAGGCATGCTATTCTGGTTGTTTTTGACCTTTCTCAACCTTCTTGTTGAACTTCCGTTGGAATGATCGGGAGGCGGAGTTCCTTTTTTAGGCTTTTCTGTCCTCAAACCTTTGGAACTCGGTTTGCCAAATATGGTCTTATCTACCATGGGTTGGAACTTATAGTCGTCCTTAGGAATCATGAATTCCAGGAATCGTTCATCTATCTCATCGATGAACCGGCTGGGATCGGCGTCGTTAAGCTTTCCCCAGCGATATCTGGAAAGCACATAGGTCAAATAAGCTTGTCGCTCAGCTCTGGTCAGGGCCACATAGAAAAGCCTTCTTTCTTCTTCCAGGTCGCTTCTGGAGTTAAGGTTCATCGCTGATGGGAACAAATCTTCTTCTAACCCTACGATATACACGAACGGGAACTCCAGTCCTTTAGCTAGATGAATGGTCATCAGGGCGACACGTTCCGTGTCATCTTTATCCTGGTCCAGGTCAGTGATCAGGGAAACATCCTCTATGAACTCATCCACGGTTCCGTGCGCATCGGCGATCTCTTTTTGACCTTCTACAAAGTCCTGTATACCGTTTAGCAGCTCTTCAATGTTCTCCAGTCGCGCAATGCCTTCCGGCGTACCATCTTTCTTTAACTCCTGTACTAATCCTGTCTTCTTAACGACTTCCTTTGTAAGGTCAAATGCGTTCTGCTTCTTAGCGTTCACCTGGAAGCTCTTGATCATGTTCAAAAAGTTACGTAACTTGGTCTTGATGCCGGAATGTACGTTAATAGGTATACGGTCTATCCTTTCTATAATATCGGTTATGGTGCAGTCATAATTATCGGCGGCCAGCGTAAGCTTATCTTGTGTTGTCTGCCCTATACCGCGCGCTGGGAAGTTGATCACCCGGATCAGGGATTCCTCATCCTTTGGGTTGACGATCAATCTAAGGTAAGCGATGACATCCTTGATCTCTTTTCGCTGATAGAATGAAAGTCCGCCATAGATCCTGTACGGTATTTGCATCTTCCTCAGCGCATCTTCTATAGACCTACTTTGAGCGTTCGTCCTGTAAAGCACGGCGAAATCACCATAGGAATGTTGATGGTTCATCTTGTTCTCATAGATGGAATTGGCCACGAACCTACCTTCTTCAGCATCATTGACCAGTCGGTTTACTCTGATCCTGGCTCCATCCTGGTTCTGGGTCCAAACTTCCTTATCCAGTTTTGATTTGTTCTTATCTATGATAGAGTTCGCAGCTTTTACAATATTATTAGTAGACCGATAATTCTGTTCCAGTCGGTAAGACCTTGCGTTATCATAGTCTTTCTGGAAGTTCAGGATATTATTGATGTTCGCACCCCGAAAACCATAGATGCTCTGAGCATCATCACCTACTACGCAGATGTTCTGGAACCTGTCGGCGAGCGCTCTTACGATGAGATATTGGGAATGGTTCGTATCCTGATACTCATCGACCAGTATGTACTTGAACCTGTGTTGATATTTTGCCAGTACATCCGGATGTGTGTTGAGCAGTTCGTTCGTTTTTAGCAGAAGATCATCAAAATCCATTGCCGCCGCCTTAAAGCAACGGTTGACATACGCTTCATAGATCTCGCCCATTCTGGGTCTTTTGGCCATAGCATCGGCTTCTTGCAACTCGTAATCGTTCTTATAGACCTTAACGGTGATCAGGCTGTTCTTAAAAGATGATATCCTGGAATAGACCTGTTTGTATTTATAGATGTCCTTATCTAATTTGAAGTCCTTGATGATCTGGCGGATCAACCGCTGGGAATCATAAGTGTCATAGATGCTGAAATTAGAAGGATAACCCAATTTATGGCCTTCGATACGCAATATCCTTGCAAAAACGGAGTGGAAGGTTCCCATCCAAAGGTTCTTGGCCTCGCTATCACCCACGATCTTAGCGATACGCGTTTTCATTTCTCGAGCCGCTTTATTAGTAAAGGTAAGCGCTAAAATATTAAACGGATCTACTCCTGATCGCATCAAATGAGCGATACGATAGGTCAATACACGCGTTTTACCGGAACCGGCACCGGCGATGACCATCATAGGTCCATCTTTCTGTAATACAGCTTCTCGTTGAGGCTCGTTCAGTTCTTTTAGATAATTTTCCACAGCATGATTTTCAATAGCAATCAAAAGTAAAAAATATTGATCTAATTGATGCTCATTTTACTCAAGTGTTGACAAATTCCATACTTATCACCAAAGTATAGGCTATGAGCAAAATGCATTTTTATTTCTATCGGATGAACCATCTACTTGATTATATTTGTTCTTTTTAATCGGACATGCATGGACACTGATATTATATTAGAATACCTGATCGCACTCGTTCCGGCCTTTATCGTTGGTTTTGTGGCCTTTTATTTCTTCAAGTCCCACCTGGAAGAAAATCGGCAGGAGAGGAATTTCAGGCTCAGGAAGAAGAACAAGGACCAGACCTTGCCTCTGGTATTGCAAGCTTATGAACGCTACACGTTGTTCTTAGAACGCATCACGCCGGGAAGATTATTATCGCGGGTAAAGCCCATAGGTGATAATAAATATGATTATGAAAACCTGCTGGTAAAGACGATAGAGCAGGAGTTCGAGCATAACCTTTCCCAGCAGATCTATGTTTCAAACGATTGCTGGCGTGCGATAAAAGCATCTAAGAACGCGACCATCAACCTGATCCGTCAAAGCAGTATGAGCGAGCATATCAGTAGTGCGCAAAAGCTACAGGAACATATATTGACCGAGCTACTGGAAAAAGACCCGCCAAGCGAAACAGGACTCTCTTATATCAGGTCTGAGGTGAGGCGGATGACCTAAATATTAAACCAGCGGGAGAATATCTTATTGTTCGCTTGCTCTTTAGATCTTTTCTCCGCAAACTCATAGCCTTGTTGCCACCAGTCCAGCATTTGCTGTTTATCAAATATTAATGAGTTCTCGGTAAGCTTATCAGGTGTGAAATAAAGATTCAGCTTTACATTATTGTTCTTGGCGGCTAACTTGCCTTCCCTTATATCGTGCAGTTCGATCTGGTCGACCATAAAATCGTAAAGGTTGATCATCAGTGAAAAAGGATTGCTTCCCATTAGCTTTTTGTAATCCATGTCTTCCGTTTCCAGCACAATGGCATCTATTTCTTTAGCACCGCGCGCTATGGCCTGGGAAATGGGAACGGTGTTCGCCAGACCGCCATCAGCATAATCACAATCGTTCTTCCGTTTTAATGTCATGAACGGGACCACATTGCAGGATATCCATATCCAGTCTAGAAAATCCTGATAATCGTACTCCTTTATCGATTTATATTCCACCCGATTCCGGGAAAGGTTAGAGACGCTTACCACGACCTCTTTATCAGCATCTTGTAACTGATGAAATTCTTCTCTGGAAAAATTGCGAGCTATGGTCTGTCTCAGGTTCTTGCTTTCCCCAAAGGTCTTTCGCTTTAAAAGGAACTGTATCAGCGTGTTGATATAGTTGATACTGATATGGGTAACCTTATTCTTCGTTCTTATTACAAAAGGATTCCTGCTGAACACCTTTTTCTCATTGATAGTCGTATACACTTGCCTGATCTTAGGGATATTGTTCAAAGCCAAATGAGGTAATAATAAACTCCCAGTGGATGAACCTATGAAAAGGTCGTATCGCTTTTTTTGCTTATGGATCAGATGTTCTGCCACACCGCCGGCAAAAGCTCCTTTACTACCGCCACCAGAAATTACTAATGCTTTCATCCTTTGCCCCATTTATCCACGAATCCCTTATCTTTTTCATTTAGCTCTAGTTCAGATAACATTTTTTCGTACTGCTTATTTTCCATCAGTTTCCTAAATAGATTTCTGCAGAACTTCCTGAAACGCCAATTATGATGTCCACAAGCTTTGATCAGGTGCTTTAAGGCCTTTTTATTAAAACTATCGATCTGACTGAGGTACTGGAAAGCGTTCCTTCGGGTCTGATATCTTCTTTCAGCTGCCGTGTAACTAACCAGCTCCTGAAAATGAGCGTAAGAATCTTCCGGTCGATAAGTATTAGTTGCGACGGCCAGTGCCAGCCATAAGGTTCTTATATTAAGGTCCTTAAATCCCATAACATCCTTCATTTTATCAAGATAAGCCTTCCTTTTATCGGGAAAGCTGAGCCAAAGATGTAATAATGCGTTCTTTTGAGTAAGGTAAGAACGGTCGTCTAACAATGTTTCAAAGTTCTTTTGTAAGGAAGTGGGAACTTCCCTTAAACGTTCACTGATAGCCTGCCTTACGATCTTTTTATCAGCCGAGAAAGCGCTGAGATAAAGCCGGAGGATGTCATCAGACCGCGGTGACGGCAATTGATAAACGGCTTCTTGTCCTAAGAACTGATCTATAGGAGGTTGCAGTGCTTTCTCCAGTTGGGCTCTTTTCTCCGGGAACGATGCTTTTCGCAAACTTTCCAACTCCATCAGGTTTTTGATGGACTTGTTCTTTTTCAGGATGTTTAGCGCTTTTTCACCCTGAAAAGCGGTTTGTTCCAGCCAGTCGTTCTTATAGGATAAGGTATCGATATCGGTCTTTTCTGCAACGACCTTTAGGAAATCGCTCGTCGTGACGTTGCTGAACTTGTTCCTTTCCAGGTAGGTACTTATGATATCATCAAATCGTTCATCCGTTAATTGATCATGTAGCGCGTGCAAAGCCCAGGCGCCGGCTTGATAGTAGGTGAGGGAAGAAGCGCCTGAACGGATCACTTTCTCGCCATTGCCTTTATTGCTCCTATCATAGAGTTCTTTAGCATTTTGGTAGAGTTTGAAATAAAAATAATCATCGCCAAAAATCTCTTTTTCCGCTAAAAGTGCACAATAAGTAGCAAAACCTTCGTGGAGCCAATGGTGTTTACTGCTTTTCTCTGTTACCAGGTTACCAAACCATTGATGC
>CAJXLO010000033.1 GCA_913056525.1 uncultured Psychroflexus sp. | reverse complement strand
ACTACTGATTTTGGTACAACTACTGTATCTGTAACCGGATTAACGGCAGATACCGATTACGAAGCTTATATTCAGGCGGATTGTGATTTCGATATCAGTGACTTAAGCAATCCTGTCAGTTTTACCACCATTGCTGTTTGCGATGTTCCTTCTAACTTATCCGTTGATAATATTCAGCAAAATACCGCTGATCTTAATTGGGATGAAGTTCCCGATGCGACCAATGGCTACGTGTGGTTTGTATTTGAAGCTGGTGATGATCCGCAAAACGATACACCGATAGCGAACGCTACTACTGATTTTGGTACAACTTCCGTTTCGGTAACCGGTTTAACCGCTGGAACTGATTATGAAGCTTATATTCAAGCCGATTGTAATTTCGATCTCAGTGACCTGAGCAATCCGGTCAGTTTTACAACGCTGGGTGTAAATGCACCAGTAAATGATGCTTTGTGTAATTCTATTTCTTTAAGCATTGGTGTAACATCTAATGGTAATGAATTTACAAATATCAACGCAGGCATTCAAAACAATGAACCTGTTCCTGCATGTTTTACAGATGGAATCAGTAATACGGTTTGGTTTGATTTCGTAGCACCAAGTTCAGGAAATATTGAAGTGACTACTGATTTCAGTAACGCAGGACTCACAGATACGCAAATAGCTGTTTATGAAACTTCAAGTACCTGTGATGATTTAGTTTCATTAGTAGAAGTAGGATGTGCAGCCGATGGAGGAACAATAGATAATAATCAGGCCGTTTTAAATTTAGACAACCTAAATCCTGGGCAAACGTACTATGTACAGGTTGATCAGGGAAGCAACACTTCAAGTGGTAATTTTGGAATTGAAGTAAATGAGACATTATCTATTACTGAACCTGAACAGATACAACTTGATTATTTTCCTAATCCCGTAACAAATCAACTTACCATAGAAGCTACAGTTAGGATGGAGCAGTTGACCATCTTTGACGTAAATGGTAAAGAAATAAGAACTTTATCAGCAGATAACATCTTAAAAGTAGTCGATATGGGTGATGTTCAAGCTGGAGTTTACTTTATTAATGTTAAGACGATGAAATCCAATAAGATTATTAGAGTAATCAAGAAGTAAATATCAATTTATCATTTGATTAAAACTAGGCCACGTATTGTTGCGTGGCCTTTTTTATTGAAAATCTAATTCAATATGTCATTCGCATTAATAACAGATACCATCCAAAAAAGTGTGTAAAGTTCAAAATTGATATATTTAAGATCATTGTTGTCCGGTTAAAATTATATAGAAAACGTGTTTTTTAAATATGACAAGCGATTTGAGACCTGTGAAGCCGAAGGCATTATGGTTAAATTTTACAACACCTTGCCATAGAAAGTGATTGAAAAAACAATAATAAATTGCTTAGATAACATCTATTTATTTGATAATTAGTAATCTAAATGTTATCTAAAATCTTATATCTAATCTCTCATATCTTAGTCGGACACGACTAATTTAAGATGTAAAACTAAAAAACAAATATCATGAACTTTACATAACCGCTAATTAAAGAAATTATTAAGAGTATCATTAACGAAAAAGATGGATTGAACAAGATCTTTCAAGCTAGTTAGATGCTATATTTAAGCAAATATCTTAGCGATTGTGGAACACATATCAAATTGAAGGTTGCTCTAGCTTACATTTTCCAGTTCAGGACGATGTAATAATATTTCCTTTGGATACGGACTAAAATATTGACATACCTGAATGATGTCTTTTTTTAACGATAAAACTCATAGCCATTAAATATAAAGGCATTTTTTATTAAAGATAAGTTTGACCCGATATTACTCCGTAGCTGCTTTGTAGTTAACCCGTAGCAGAAGCAGGGATAGTGTAATGTGTTTGCCATACTGTGTTAATAATTTTAACAAAACAGCGCCTGTTTAAATTATATGAACAAGATTTTCTCATTGTAAAATTTAATTCAGACTATGTTTTACTACGTTTAAAAGATTATCGCTAAGTTGGCTTTTATTCAAAAAAAAGCAAAACCTATTTTACTGGACCAAGCGTTAATATTTTACCTGATAATGCCCTGAAAAAATAAATCCCAAACTCATTCTATTTTGTGTTAAGAAATAATTACTATATTTGATGTTAAATTCAAATAATATAATTATGAAGTACAAATTTCTACTATTTACACTAGCAATATTCTTCACAGGATTTGTTAGTGCTCAGAGTTATGGAATTGTAGGTCCGGCAGCCAATGGTTGGCCAGACGCTGCGAATCCTACTCCTGACATTATGCTCACCGATAACGGTGATGGAACTTACTCCATTGACAACCTTCAGTTGACAGATGGAGCAGCAAAGTTTAGAAGTAATGAAGTTTGGGCCAGCGATCCAGCTGACACACCGGACTATGGTGGTACAGGTTTTCCAACTGGTACGGCAGACCCAAACCTAGGCAGTCCAGACATTCCTGTCACAGCAGGAAATTATGACATTACTTTAGACCTTAATAATGATACCTATTCATTTGTTGAGGTTGGTCCAACGATGGCAGCTCCTACACCATCAGAAGATGCTTCTAATGTAGAATCATTATACTCTGATGCTTATACAGATGTAGCTGTTGCTAACTATGATCCTGATTGGGGTCAAAGTGGTTTTGGACAAGTTAACACCATGTTTGATCCTGCCGGGAACGGAAGTGATTTTGTTTTGGCTTATCCAAACTTCAATTATCAAGGAACAGAGATCGGAAGTAATTTAGATCTTTCTGATATGGATTTCCTGCATGTTGATATTTGGGTGCCTGCCGGTACTAACCGAATGGTCAAAGTATCGCCGATCAATAACGGAACCGGTCCAGGTGAAGTTCTTGTTGAAGTACCAGTTACTCCGGGTTCTTGGAATAGCGTAGCTTTACCTAAATCAGACTTTACTGATGGCGGTGGAACTGAAATGACCTGGGATTCTGTTTTTCAACTTAAATTTGATGGACAGTTTAATGCTGATGGTACAGCGAATACCACGCCATTTGATGTTTATGTAGATAATATCTACTTTAGTCAAACTCCGGCAACTTCAACAGCAACAACCTTTGATTTCGAAAACGGACTACCATCCGGCTGGTCTAACGTTGATGAAACTTCTTTAGGTTTCGATTGGGAGTTTACAGATGGTGGAACTGAATTTGATCTACTATCACCATTTTCTGGACAAGTTGCTATAATCAATAGCGATGAGGCTGGTAATAATGCTGGAAACGTGAGAGCATCTCTTATCTCGGGTCCTATTGATGTATCTTCCTTTAATAATGGTGTTGTTTTATCATTCGATCATTTATTTAGAGAATTTACAAATACTTCAGGGAAAGTTTTGGTCAGTAATGATGGCGGTGCCACTTATACGCTTATTAATGAATATACTGATAATCAGGGTTCATTCTCTGGATTTAGCCCAGTTGAAATCACACCAGTTAATGCCGAGTTTGATATAACTTCAGCTGTAGGTGGAGCAAGTGACATTCAAATTAAGTTTGAATATGATGACCTCGGTAATTGGGAATATTATTGGATAGTTGATAATGTAGTAGTCGAAGAAGCACCTAGTTGTATAGAACCTGAAAATTTAGCAGCATCTAATCCTACAACAGATTCCATTGATTTAACATGGGATGAAGAAAGCCCGAGTACAGCTACAGATGGCTACGAATGGGTAGTTATGGCAAGCGGAGATGCACCGGATACAGGAAACGCTGTTGAAACGGGAACTGAGGCTAATGGGACATTTACAACTAATGTTACTGGTTTATCATCAAATACAGACTATGATGCCTATGTAAGAAGTGTATGTGATGCTGGAGCAACTCCTCCTGAAGTTAGTGAATGGTCAATGGTAGTTAGTTTTAGTACGCTTTGTACACCATTTACAGCACCTTACAGCACAAATTTTGATACCAACAATGGTAATCCTATTCCCGATAATGGTGATCTGCCAGATTGTTGGTTCGGTCTGATTAATAACGCTTCAGGTACGGCAACACTTGAAATCGATGACGGTAGTAACAGTGCTGCACCAACTCCTTTTTCAGCACCTAACCATGTTGAACTAACTACGGATGATACAGATGATTCTGTTGCACTGATCTCACCAGAGTTTAGTGATTTAGGCGATCAGGATAACAGAATCCGCTTTTACGCTCAAAGAGACGATCACGCTGGTGACCTTTTAATTGGTACCATGACCGATCCTAGTGATGTGAATACGTTCACATTGTTTGAAACCATAACAAATTCAGAATTACAAGATGGAACATGGTCTGAGTTCACGGTAGCCTTCGATACCTATACAGGTGGCTCAGCTCATATCGCATTTTTACAAGAAGAGCCTAATAGTTTTAGTGATACCTATGTAGACAATTTTGTCTATGAAGAAATTCCTTCGTGCTTTAAACCAGATAATTTAACAACTTCTAACCCAACAATAGATTCGGTTGATTTAACATGGGACGAAGAAACCCCAAGTACAGCAACTGATGGGTATGAATGGGTAGTTATGGCAAGTGGTGATGCACCGGATACGGCTAATGCTGTTGCGACAGGTACCGTTGGAAACGGTACACTTACAGATAACGTTACGGGTTTATCATCAAATACAGAATATGATGCGTACGTGAGAAGTGTTTGTGATGCTGCCAGTAATGATCTAAGTGCATGGTCTACCGGAGCAAGTTTTACTACGCTTTGTACATCATTTACAGCTCCTTATTCTGAGAATTTTGATGGTGTGACATCGCCTGCAATTCCAAATTGCTTTAGCACGATTGGAAATCAAGCTAGTGAAGTAACGACCGAGGAATCTCAGTTCGGTATTGATAATCCACCATCAGCAAGTAATTTCGTATTATTTGGAGACGATTTGAATTTAAACAATGGAGATGAAGCTATACTTGTCTCCCCGCAGTTTACCGATCTCCCTGATGCTGATAATCGTATAAGATTCAAGGCTGCATTTGAAGACGGTGATGCTGAAAGTCACCAACTTTTTGTAGGTGTCATGACTGACCCTACTGATGTTACTACTTTTGTAGAAGTTGATGTGGTTACCTCATCCACTGATGGAAGTTTTGTAGAATATACTGTTGAATTATCTGATCAGGCATTGATCGGTAGTAGTGAGTATATTGCCATTGCAGGCGGTTCAGTCGCTGGTTTTGATGAAATTGCCCTGGATGATTTTGTCTATGAAGAGATTCCAAGTTGTGATTTTCCATCTAACCTTCAGGCAACCAATGTCACTAATAACAGCATTGACCTAACCTGGGATGCACCTTCTGCGGCTCCCGCTAATGGTTACGACTGGGAAATCGTACCTGCTGGTGATGGTCAGGGCAATAATGTAGTGGCATCAGGTAATGAAGCCAGTACTTCTGTTACAGCCACTGGATTAAGCGGTAATACCCTTTATGATGCCTATGTTCGATCTAACTGTGGTAGTGGCGACGGTGAAAGTGCATATGTAGGTCCTGTTAGTTTCAGAACAGCTCCACAGCCAGCACAAGGTTTAACGTGTGCTTCTGGAGGAGATTCTTCAGCAGTTTTCAGTGAAGAGTTTGATGATAATAATGCCGGTTGGACTGGTGATGTAGGCTCAAGCAATGACAACTGGGAAATCCCAGACGACGCAGGTTCAACAAACACAGGTGCTGATTCAGCATTCAGTGGTTCTAACTATATGAATTTTGAAGCATCAAACACTTCAGTATCTGAAGGAAGTATTGTTTCACCGGCTATTGATCTAAGCGGTGGACAGGCAGAAGCCGAACTTTCTTTCTGGATGCATGCGTATGGTGAAGATATGGGAACACTTGAAGTAGGCGTTGGAACTTCAGCTACCGGACCATTTACTAACGAATTCACGTGGTCAGGTCAACTTCAAACCGCTGGTGATGATGATTGGGTAAATGTAGGTGTCAACTTAGATGCTTATGTAGGCCAAACAATTTATATTGAGCTTACCCAAATCGATGATGGAGATAGTTTTGAAGGAGATATGAGCATAGACCTTTTTGAAGTATCTACATGTGTTTCATGTGGTATTCCATCAAATTTTACAGTATCGAATACTACAAGTTCATCAGCAGATCTGAATTGGGATAGTGTATCATCAGCTACTGATGGCTACGAATGGGTAGTCATGGCCAGCGGAGATGCGCCTGATACAGCTAATGCCGTTGAAACGGGAACTGTGGCGAATGGAACACTTACGGCCAATGTCACTAATCTAACTTCAGACACTGACTACGATGCTTACGTAAGAAGTGTTTGTGATGCGGCTAGTTCACAGGTGAGTGATTGGTCTGGATTAGAAAGTTTTAGTACACTTCCAGATTTTTGTGGAGGTGATAATTTCTTTGACAATGGTGGTCCAAATAATGATTATGAAGTTGACTCTGACGAAGTAACTACAATAACACCGGACAATGCCGGAGATGTGGTTACGGTTGAATTTTTGAGCTTTAGTACTGAACAAAATTACGATGGCTTATTAATTTATGATGGACCAGATACTTCAGCACCACTTATTGACTCCGGTTTCGTTAATCCTGGTTTTGGTCCTTTAAATGATGGAACCTGGAATGGAGATAGTACTGAACCTTTTACGGCAGATGGTCAGACATTTACCTCTTCTCACCCTTCTGGTGCCTTAACCTTTAGATTCGTATCTGATGGTACCGTTACAGAAGCTGGCTGGGAGGCAAATGTTACTTGTGGACCTGCGCCTACAGCATCAGTTCAGGTAATCCATAATTCCGCGGATCCTGCTGCTGCATCAGTTGATGTTTATTTAGATGGCGCTTTATTACCTGAACTTACAGGTGTAGATTTTAGACAAGCGTCTGCTTTCTTAGATGCTCCAGCTAATGTTGATATCACAGTTGACATTGTCCCCGCAGGTGATAATTTATCTAACAGTGTTCATACTCAAACTTTTAACCTTGCAGAAGATGAAAGTTATATCATAGTTGCTGATGGTGTCCTTGACCCTTCTCAATTTGATGATTCGGTGAATACTATTGATTTTGGTTTAGAAGCCTATGCTGGTGCACAACAAACTTCCACCAATGCTGGTGAAGTGAGTGTGTTAGTTCATCACGGTGCAACAGACGCGCCTACGGTAGATGTGGTCAATGATAATGATCAAAGCATCTTAGTAGATGATATATCATATACTGAATTTAACGGGTATTTAGATTTACCTACTCAAGATTATGTGATCAATGTTGAAGCTTTTGATAACTCTTCTGTTGTTCAAAGCTATGAAGCTAATCTTCAGACATTAGGTTTAGCTGATACAGCTATAACTGTGGTCGCAAGCGGTTTCTTAGATCCTGCGGCCAATCAAAATGGTGAAGCTTTTGGACTTTGGGTAGCCCTACCAGCTGGTGGTTCGCTCGTAGAACTTCCTCTGGCAACCGTAGGTACGGATGAATTTGCTGATAATAATTTCAGCTATTATCCTAATCCGGTTGAGCAAAGATTGAATATCAGCTCAAATGGAATTGTTGAAGATGTTCAAATCTTTAACATGTTAGGACAAGAAGTAATTCATGTAACGCCAAATACAGAAAGCCCACAAATTAATATGAGCGGCTTACAAGCCGGTGCATATATGATGAAAGTCAATATTGAAGGTGCTTCTCAATCATTTAGAGTGATCAAGAAGTAAACTTTCGATATACCTGAATACTAAAATCCCGAGGCGATAGCTTCGGGATTTTTTTATTTAATGATAGTTACTTAACAAATAAATCATTAAATTTGAGTACAACTTTTAAATGAATAATTATGAAAAAAACACTTTTACTTTTAATTTTTAGTGTTTTCCTAATCAATCTAGGAAATGCACAGGAAATCGGCATCGTAGGACCAGCAGCTAATGGCTGGCCAGGTGCATCGAATCCAACACCGGATATCATGCTTACCAATAATGGCGACGGTACTTATTCCATCGATGGTTTAACCCTGACAACAGGTCCGGCAAAATTTAGGGAAGACCAAGCATGGACGGTAAGTTACGGTGGTGATCAATTCCCATCCGGTCCAATAACAAATGGAGACATTCCCGTTCAAGCCGGAGTATATGACATCGTATTGGACTTGAATAATAACACCTATACATTTACCGATGTAGGTTCATTTACAGAAATAGAACTTAGTGGTTCAGCTCTGGTTGGATCGAATCCACAAATGACGACCGTGGATGGAGTGAGTTATGAATTGACCGTCACCGAATTCCAGGATGGCGACATAGTTTTTCAAGAAGTTGGAACCTCAAATACCTACGGAGCAGCTTCCTTTCCAGGTGGAACAGCAACCGCAGGCGGTGCTAATATTCCTGTTGATGCTGGATTTTACGAGGTTACATTTAATCTGAACACAGGCGATTATAGTTTTGATATTCCTGATGTAGGTATAGTAGGTCCCGGAATTACTCAGTTTCCCGATGCTTCAAACCCAACACCCGATGTGCTCATGAACACCACTGATGGTGATGTTTATACCTTGAACGATCAGGTAATAAATGATGGACTCTTAAAGTTCAGACAGAATCAGGATTGGGCCGTGAACTGGGGAAGTTCTGATTTTCCATCAGGATCTTTAACTCCCAATGGTTCAGATATTCAGGCTACCGCAGGCACCTATGATATTACTTTTAATAGAAGTGCGCTCACTTTTGAGTTCGAACCCGTAACCGCCGCTAATGGAACTGCATTGATCACTGGCTATATAGATTCAACCTGTAGTGGTGCTGATGGTAGAACGGTTGAGATTTACGTAGATGGTACGGTTGATTTTTCCACGGGTTGGTCTTTAGAGCGTCAGGCTAATGGTGGTGGTTTTACATCAAGTATAGATATTACGGGTTTTGGAAGTATAACGGATGATTTTGTTTACGTAACGAATGATGCAGCTACACTAGATGCGGAATTCTCTATTAATACCAATGTTATAGAAAATGGAACGATCTCCAGTAACGGAGATGACGCATTCCAGCTAGTGGATGATGAAGATAGTATTATCGACCGGCTTGGCGAGGATGGTGTCGATGGAACAGGTACAGCCTGGGAACATGAGAACACCTATTTATACAGGAATGACGGTTCTACACCGAATAATGGTTCATTTGATGTTTCTAATTGGACCGTTGGGGCTTTAGACCTTCTGAACAGCGAAGGAAGCTGTAATGGCGGGAACCCTTTTTCCGATACTGTTCCGTTCGGAAGTTTTTCTATTAATGCCAGTAGTACTGCTGATATACAGATCATTCATAATGCTGCCGATCCGGCTGCGGAATTCGTAGACATCTACTTAGATGGCACATTGATAGCAGATGACTTTGCTTTTAGAACAGCCTCGGATTTCTTAGAAGTGCCGGCCGATCAAGCAATCGATATCGACGTCGCTCCTCAAAATAGTACGGATGTGAGCGAAAGTATCTATAACTTGAACACAACGCTGACGGCTGATGAAACCTATGTTGCCGTTGCTAATGGCGTCCTTGACGCATCGCAGTTCGATAGTTCTGTCAATACGATCGATTTCGGTATCGATGTGTTCGCAGGAGCGCAACAATCCTCAACGAACACTGGGGAGACTAGTGTTCTTGTACATCATGGCTCTACAGACGCCCCAACGGTCGATGTAGTCAATAATGCTGATGATGCTGTATTAGTAGATGATATTTCATATACTGAGTTTGATGGATATTTAGATCTACCTGTACAAGATTATATAATCAATGTAGAAGCAGCTGATAACTCAGCAGTGGTCCAAAGTTATCAAGCTAACCTTCAAACTTTAGGCTTAGCTGATGCAGCAATAACAGTAGTCGCAAGCGGTTTCTTAGATACTGCGGCCAATCAAAATGGTGAAGCTTTTGGACTTTGGGTAGCTCTACCAGCTGGTGGTTCGCTCGTAGAACTTCCTCTGGCAACCGTAGGTACGGATGAATTCACTGATAATAATTTCAGCTATTATCCTAATCCAGTTGAGCAAAAATTGAACTTTGAGACGAACGGCTTAGTCGAAGATGTCACGATATTTAACATGCTAGGTCAGGAAGTACTTAATGTTCAACCAGAAAAAGTAAGTCCGCAGATCAACCTGAGCGGTCTTCAATATGGCACTTATATGATGAGGGTTTCCATAGATGGAACAACTCGAACCTTTAGGATCATTAAGAAATAAACCCCTGGAAAATAACCCATGCTAAGAGATCCTGGAGCTTGTGCTCTGGGATCTTTTTTGTCTTAATTTTGCAACGTGAAGCTATCCTATTCATTTATAGTTCCTGTCTTTAATAGACCTCAGGAAGTCCGTGAACTTTTGACCAGTTTTGTAAGCCTGAAAAAAGTAGCTGATTTCGAGTTGATCATCGTGGAAGATGGTTCTGAGGAAACTAGTGAGGAAATAGTCAAAGAATATAAAGGCAGTTTACCTGTCCGTTATAGGTTTCAAGAGAATCAAGGACCCGGAAAAGCACGAAACCTTGGTGCTGAGATAGCGCAATATGACTATTTGATATTTCTGGATAGCGATGTTCTATTAGTCCAGGATTATCTGATGAACATAAATGACCATTTAAGCAAGATGGCCCTGGATTGCTTTGGCGGTCCTGATAAGGATCACGAAATGTTCTCTCATCTGCAAAAAGCAGTAGACTTCAGCATGACATCTTTTTTGACCACTGGTGGCATCAGAGGTAAAAATGAATCGACAAAGGACTATGAGCCCAGAAGCTTTAATTTAGGGATCAGAAAAGAACTGTTCAGGGAAATCGGCGGTTTTGCACAAATACATCCGGGTGAAGATCCTGAATTGATCATGCGCCTAAGAAAACATAAAGCATCGGTCAGGATAGGTTATATACCTTCGGCCCAAGTGATACACAAAAGACGTATATCTATTAAAAAGTTTGCAAAACAAATCTACAAGTTCGGTTTGGTAAGACCTATCATCAGCAGCTGGCATCCAGGTGCTGATCATATTACGTTCTATTTCCCAGTTGCCTTTTCTGTAGGATTTGTCATTAGCCTGTTTAGCATGCTTTTAGGCTATTATTCTCCTGTCCTACTCTATTTTGCTTATATGTTCGCCCTGTTGACGGAATGTCTTTATAAGAAAAGGAATTGGTTAATCGCTTTATTAAGCATACTTACAACGTATATACAGTTTTTTAGTTATGGTGCGGGTTTTTTAAATTCGTATGTTCGTATAAAAGTATGTGGGAATAAAGCAGAAAGCGTTTTCCCTCACCTTTTTTTCTCAACGAAATGACATTATTCAAGCAATTAGAAAAGAACGTAAGCAAGGGAAATGCCCGATTATTCATAGCCCTATTGCTGATAACTTCAGGAATATGGATGATCATCCAACTTTCAAAGACCTATACTACAGAGGCTTCAATAAAACTAAGGGTTAAAAATATCCCTATCGATAAAGTCTTGAATAAAGAGCTGATGGAAGTTGAGCACAAGGTGACTGCCAGTGGTTTTAAACTTTTATGGCTCAACCTGAAGTCCAATACCTTAGATGTCGAAATGAAAGCATTTAAAAAAATTAATGATATCTACAAACTGGAAAATGAAAAAATAAGGTCCATTTTATCAGAAAAATATCTTGTAGATGGAAAGCATATTAGTTTCAAAGAAGATGAGATCGTGATGAACTATTCAAAAAGGGAAGTGAAATATGTAGGAATAAAGCCCGACATCAACTATACCTTCGCAACCGGTTATAATTCCGTGGATAGTATACAAGTGACCCCGGATTCTGTCAAAATAAGCGGTGAAAAGCAAAAGGTTGATAAGATCGACCATTTAGAAACAGAAAGTCTACAGTTAGAGAATATTAAAGATACCTTAGACCAAAAAGTAAACTTAAAGATCCCTGGAAACAAGATCAATGTGGGGAAAGATAAAGTGAAATTATTTTTACCGGTGCAGAAGTTTACAGAAGATGAAAAGGTAGTGCCAGTGGAAATGATCAACATACCGGACTCTTTAGAAGTCAATTTTTTCCCTAAGAACGTTAGTATCAATTATCTCATACCGATATCAAAGTATAATAAAATACAGGTCGATCAATTTAAAGTTCAATGTGACTTCAGTGAAAAGTTTACAAAACAAGGGATCATGATCCCTGAGCTTGTAGAAAGACCCGGGAATATTAAGAACCTTAGCATAAAGCCCTATAAAATTGAATACCTTATCAAAAAATGAAAATAATAGGCATAACGGGTGGTATTGGTAGTGGCAAGTCGACGGTGGTGAATTTCTTCAGGGAACTGGGAATTCCAGCTTATATTGCAGATACGCGAGCTAAAGAACTAATGCGGGAATCTGAGGAACTAAAAGAAGAAATCATTAACCTACTGGGGAATGACTCCTACAAGAACGATGAGCCTGACAGAGCATATATAGCAGAGCAAATTTTCAACAATAGAAAGAAATTAACTGAACTAAATGCTATTATCCATCCAGCTGTCCATAAGGACCTTAGAGCGTGGTTGAAAAAAATAAAACAGAATAATCCACCCTATTGTATCTACGAAGCTGCCATACTTTTAGAATCTGGAAGTCATCATATCTGCGACAAGGTTTTGTTAGTGACGTCCCCTATGGAAAAGAGAATAGAACGAGTCATGCTTAGGGACAACACTTCCAGAAATAGGATAAAAGAAAGAATGGCGCATCAGTGGAGTGATGACAAAAAAAAGAAACTTGCCGATATCGTACTGGATAACAAAGATTTAGATATAACGAAACGCGAAGTAGAAAAAGTACATCAAATGTTGATAAAGGACGATCTAGCTGGATGAAGCCCTTGTTAACATTAGGTTAAACGGATGGAGCTTCAAATGTTAAAATACTAATTTTGAATGATGTCTTTAAAATTCTTCAAACTTATCATAACCGGGGTTTCCATCTCGGTCATTGGCGTTATCCTTGTACAGATTTTTTTGATCAAGGATGCCGTAGAAAGTAGCTCTCATCAATTTTCTATGAGTGCTAAGCAAATCTTGATCAAAGTGGCTGAGAAAGTAGAAAAAAATGAGATCAATGATTATTATGCGCAGCTTTTAAATAAGACGGATTCCATTAATGCGGATAATTTGGAATCGAGTAGTTTGTTTAGCATTGAGAGCAACAATTATGATAACAAAACCTACATTTACACCAATTCTATACTCCAAAAAAACTACAAGATCGCTTCTTCTTTCTTAACAGAAGATAAGGACAGCATTGAGTTCAAGAAACTGGTAAACAGGCAAATGACCAAGGTTGTAAACAAAAAGGAACTAGATGGTGAGGAAATATCTCACACTAAGATCTTCAAGAAGGTCAACTCAATGGACCCAGTTCAGCGAAATCTTTTCTTCAATGTCATTAAGAAAAAAATATCAAAGCTTCCCGTTTACGAAAGGATCGATCAGGGAGAACTTAAAGAAATGATAAGACGTGAAATCCAGAAAAGAGATCTAAATAGTGATTTTGAGTTCGGGATCTTTCAAAATGGATTGGCCACCAAGGTCAAAAGTGGCTCCTTTAAATTAGCTTCAGAATCTACTTATGGCGTTCCCATATTTTCCAGTACCAATCCTGAAGGAGATTTCCAGCTCTTTATCAACTACAAGGACAAAGATGAACAGATCGTAAAATCAGTTTTTTGGATGGCAACCTTATGTGCTTTTTTTTCGATCATCATTATACTGACCTTTTACTTTACGATTAAACAACTTTTCAACCAGCGTAAGATATCACAGATAAAAACAGATTTTATCAATAATATGACACATGAGTTCAAAACGCCTATTGCCACGATCAATTTGGCATTGGACTCCTTGAAGAACAAAAAAATATTTGATAACGCAGAGAAGAACCAACATTACCTTAAGATGATCGGGGATGAGAACAAACGGATGCATGCACAAGTTGAAAACGTTCTCCGTATATCAAAACTGGAAAGAAACGAGTTGGACATAGAAAAAGACCGATGCGAGCTACATGATATCATGGATGATGCTGTTCAAGGAGTAGAATTGATCGTTCAAGATAGAGGCGGTTATATCAAAAAACACTTTAATGCGGAAAGAACATCAATATTAGCGAACAAGACCCATTTAACAAATGTTATTATCAATATTCTGGATAATGCGATAAAATATTCAAAAGAAACGCCAAAAATTGATATTTTTACGGAAAATGTGAAAAATTTTGTTGTTTTGCGTGTAAGTGATCAGGGTATAGGTATGACTAAGTCAACATTAAAGAAAGTTTTTGACAAATTTTATAGAGAACATACGGGCGACGTACATAATGTGAAAGGACATGGACTGGGATTAGCTTATGTCAAACGTATTGTTGAAGACCATAACGGTGAAATAGACGTAGAAAGTGAAAAAGATAAAGGAAGTTCTTTTATTATTAAACTACCATTAATTACATAAACTATGGATACAGAAAACAAAAAAATCCTATTAGTAGAAGATGACCCGAACTTTGGCATCGTTCTAAAGGATTACTTAGAAATGAATGAATTCGAGGTCGTACATGCTAAAAATGGCATGGAAGGCTTTGAGAAATTTAAAAAAGGAAATTTTGACCTTTGCATTCTTGATGTGATGATGCCTTATAAGGATGGCTTCACATTAGCAAAGGAGATCAGAGAGAAAAATGAGGATGTTCCTATCATTTTCCTAACAGCAAAATCAATGAAAGAAGATGTGCTGAAAGGCTACAAAGTAGGTGCGGATGATTATCTGAACAAACCTTTTGATAGTGAAGTACTTTTGATGAAGGTCAAGGCCATCATGCAACGTAAAGCTAGTGATAGCATCGCTGATAGCAAACAGTTCGAATTCCAAATTGGGAATTTCCACCTGAACTCTAAGCTTCGCTTTCTTACTTATAAGGATGAAGAGCCGATCAAGCTCTCTCCTAAGGAAAATGAGCTTTTACGATTGTTGGCACTACATGAAAATGACCTGATGCCGCGTGAGTTGGCTTTGACCAAGATATGGAGAGATGACAATTACTTCACCTCTCGAAGTATGGATGTTTATATCGCCAAGCTTAGGAAATATCTCAAGAAAGATCCATCCGTTGAGATATTGAACATTCACGGTGAAGGATTCAGATTGGTCGTTAAGCAAGAAGCAGACGCTTAACAAAATTATTAAAAGATTCCTACAAATTTAATTTGTGGGAATCTTTTCATTTAAATACTTTTTCATAGCCGATATATCATCTGATAGAAACCATTTTATATCCCTATCCTTATTCCTGAGCCAGGTCAATTGGCGCTTGGCATAGCGTCTGGTGTTCTTTTTGATAGCTGTTTTAGCATCCTCTAAAGTGATATTTCCATCAAAATGAGCAAATAATTCTTTATAACCTACCGTTTGCAAAGCATTCAAATCCCTGTATGCATAAAGTAATCGGGCTTCTTCCAGTAGACCATCAGCTAACATCTTATCTACGCGCTTTTCGATCCTGTCATAAATGACTTGTCTGTCTGCGGCCAAACCGATCTTGATAACCTTAAAGTTTCTATTTGCTTGCTTATTTTTATTAATGAAGGAAGAGAATGGTAAACCCGTTGCTATACAAATTTCCAGCGCTCGGATCAATCGATGTGGGTTTTGCTGATCAACAACCTGGTAATAATCCGGGTCTCTTTCTTTTAGTTGGTCTTGAAGCGGCTTTAAGCCTTGCTTTTGATAAGTTTCGTTCAGTGATCGCCTGATTTGTTTATCAACTTGAGGAAAATGGTCTAATCCTTCCAGTACGGCCTTTTGATAAAGACCGCTTCCTCCTGTTAATATAAGTTGATCTTTACGTTTGAACAATTCATTGATCCTGGCTAAAGCATCTTTTTCATAATCACCTACACTATGATCATCAAATATGGATTTGTGTTGAATAAAATGATGCCTAGCCTGCTTAAGTTCCTCTTCAGTTGGTACAGCGGTGCCTATCCTCATTTCTTTATAGAATTGTCTGGAATCACAAGAAATGATATCGGTATGAAAATACTTCGCCAGATCGATACTGACGGAGGTCTTGCCAATAGCCGTAGGCCCTAATATGCAAATAAGATACTTACTCATCTTGCCGATTTAAAGAGTATCCGCACTGATGGCATACTTGAGCTTTATCGGGATGATCTGTTTCGCCACAATTAAAACAGGATTGGGTGTTCGCTTTAGAATTAGAGGAGTTCGCGTATTCTGCACCTACGATACCGGTAGGAACAGCTATGATACCATAACCTAATATCATTAATAAACTAGCTATGAACTGCCCTAAAGGCGTCTCAGGATGGATGTCCCCAAATCCCACTGTGGTCAGCGTCACGATCGTCCAGTAGATACTGATAGGTATAGAACTAAAGCCGTGTTCCGGACCTTCTACCAGATACATGATCGTTCCTACGATAAAAGAAATGATGATTACACTGAACAGAAAAACCAATATCTTAGGTAAACTAGACCTTAAAGCAACCATCAGACGTTTGCCCGCTCCGATGTATTTTGTGATCTTGAGTATCCTGAAAACACGTAGCAATCGTAAAGACCTTAAGGTCATAAGAGGCGAATTCCCCACGATCAAAAGGCTCAGATACAATGGAAGTGTTGATAATAGATCCACGATGCCGTAAAAACTAAAGATATATCTAAGTGGCTTTTTCGTCGCAATGATCCGCAGAATATATTCTATGGTAAATAATAGGGTGACGATCCATTCGGATATATAGAAAAAATCCAGATAGGCCCGATGAATAGAAGGCACACTATCCAGCGACACAAGGATCAAACTGAAAACGATCACCCCTATTAGGATGATATCAAATAACTTTCCAGCCCTGGTATCAGCTTCATAGATCACCTCATGTAATTTTTCACGCCAGGTCATAGTTCTATCATCTTAATACGTTTTTCATTTTTACGAATATAGCTCTTCACGAGCTGCCTAGCATGTCCTTGATAAGCGATGGGCGTGATGATCCGCTCTAAGATCGATCGGTCTGTGATCTGTAAGTTCAGATCAAAATAAGCAAAACCGCGAACTTCGCCATCTTTTACATGTACTAAACTTTTCTCATGATGGAATCTTCCTCTATCGATGAGAAGGAAGTTCTTGTGATCGAAATTCCATCTATCTGTCAATTGCTTGAGTCTTGCATTATAGGTTTCAGCCGATTCCTTTGCTATACAAGCACCTTTACATGCATCGATACCATAGTTGAAACAAGCACCGGATCTTTTCTTTTCAACACCTGCAAGTTGCGGACAAAGTTGGTAGTCTTCAACAAAGTTTGAAACCACTTTTCTCGCTTGCTGATGGTTTTTAAATGCCATCAAAGGCTGTTCCTCATCTTTGAGTTTTTTTATATATAATTGATGATATTCGGGAGATTTATCTAAAAACAAGCCGTGAGAATAGACTTTGTTCCTTAAAGCTTGATTGAACTCTGGTTGGATTTCTTTGATCGACTGTTCCTCTTTTAACAAAGCTATCAGTTCGTTGCCGGTCCTTTCATAGCTCAACTTTTCTACGGCTTTTTGCATTTCCCTGGCCTTGGGTTGATCATTAGTGAAATGCTGATTGATCCTTTTTTTTATATTCCCGCTTTTACCTACATAAATGATCTTTCCATCTTCATCGTGGAAATAATAAACACCTACGGCAGATGGCAGGTCTTGCATAAGCTTTATCAGCTTGCTGTCTTTTTGCTTTTTAGGTTGACCAGTTTTAGCCTGCGCAATAATATTGCGAGTGGTATCTTTGTTAAGCAACATTTCAAAAAGCTTAACGGTAGCTTGAGCATCACCTTCTGCTCTATGCCTTCCATTAAGAGGAATACCCAATTGTTTGACCAGTTTACCTAAACTGTAGGAATCCATACCGGGCAGTAATCTTTTAGAAAGTGCCACCGTACATAAAGTAGGTCGTTCAAATTCATAACCTAATCGTTGAAACTCCGTTCTGAGCATCCTATAATCAAAAGCTGCATTATGCGCTACGATGGAAGTGCCTTCCGTTATCTCAACGATGCGTTTGGCCAATTGATAGAACTTAGGCGCATGTAACACCACTTCATTATCAATCCCGGTCAGTCGCGCTACATAAGATTGAATTCGCCTTTCCGGATTGACCAGACTGACGAACTTATCCACGACCTTCTCGCCATCATATTTGAGAATAGCGATCTCCGTTATACCTTCTTCATTGTATTTTCCGCCGGTAGTTTCTATGTCGATTATGGTATACAACTACTAATCCCTTTTCCCAAAAATAGAACTCCCTATTCTTACCATATTGGTGTGATGTGGGATTGCCAATTGGTAATCACCACTCATTCCCATAGATAATGTATCAAAATCATGATTATCTTTCAGTTCGAAATAAACACGCTCTAATTTTTCGAACTCTGCATGAATTTGGCGCTCATCTTCAGTAAAAGTAGCCATTCCCATCAGACCTCTTATTTTGACATGCTCCATATCCTGAAGTCCCGGACTAGCCAGTAGATCTTTAAGGTCAGTTTCTGAAAGACCAAATTTGGAGTCTTCTTCCGCGATCTTAAGCTGTAATAGACAATTGATGGTTCTATCGTTTTGCTTAGCGCGTTTATTGATCTCCTTAAGGGTTTTATATTTATCCACTGCATGCACCATATGAACATAAGGTGCCATATATTTGACTTTATTGCTCTGTACGTGACCTACCATGTGCCATTTGATATCTTTAGGTAAAGACGCATGCTTATCCGTCATTTCCTGGATCTTGTTTTCACCAAAGTCGCGTTGACCGGCCTCATAAGCCTGCATCAAAAGATCGTTCGGCTTTGTTTTAGACACGGCAACTAGCGTGACTTCTTCTCCCAGTTCATCTTTAAATTCCTTTATCGCATCGGCAATAGTCATTTCTTTCTCCATAGTTCCATTAATTAAAATTCATAAACCGTAATCCCACTTCTCAATTTAGGATCGATATAAGTGGATTTGGGCGGCATGCAGAGCGACTGATCGGCAACATGCTTGATAGTTTCAAAAGACGTGGGCATCATCCCAAATCCTACGGCAAATTTCTTTTGATCGATCGCACTTTTTACGTAGGCCATATCCTTTTGACCTTGCACATATTTTATCCGATCATCTTTTTTAAGGTCTTCAATGCCTAATATCGGTTGTAATATGAACTTGTACAAAATATGCGCATCTACCTCATCTAAAGCATTATCCATATCCAGTTGATCTTTTCTTAGATATAATGAATAAAATTCGCCATCTAAATACATACTAAAGTGATGCGGTTTATGCGGTTTGTAATATTCATCGCCTCTATTTTCTATTCTAAAATACTCGTCTAACCTGATCAAAAAAGCATCTTTATCCAGACCGTTTAAGTCTTTGACCAGTCTGTTGAACTCTTGTATGGCCAGTTGGTCTTCAGCGATAAAATAGCTCATGATATAATTGAAAGCTTCCTTACCGGTATGATCATTAGATGCTGATGCTAATTGCGACGCCAGATTAGCGGATGAGGCGATCCTGTGATGACCGTCTGCTATGTAAAGATCCGGCATTTTTTCAAAGCAAGCCTGAATTTGCTTTTGATCCTCTTCCTTATGGATCACCCAAAGATAGTGCGTTTCACGCGAGGTTGTTGCAAACTCGTATTCGGGGCGCACTTTCGTCTTACGGTTGATCAATTGTTGCAGATCATCATCAGTTTCATGACAGATAAGGACTGGCTCAGCATTGAAACGTACGGTATTGAGATAATCAGTAAATAGCTCAACGCGCGCCTGCAAGGTATCTTCGTGCTTTTTAATAAGGTCGTTCAAATAATCATCCGCATGACAGGCTCCTATTATGCCCGTGAACTTTTGCTGGTTTCGATAAACGATCTGATGAACGTAAAAAGCGGGATTCTCATCGGTTTTTAAGATGCCATCTTCCTTGAACTCCTCAAATCTGTTCTTTACAGGTTTGAAACGTTCCTTGCCCGTTAGTTTCTTATGATATTTAAAACCAGGATTGAGCACGTGTAAAAAGGAGAACGGATTATATTTCAATCGCGATTCCACTTCCTCCTGATCGTAAGATTCATAATTTCTGGAGCTAACCAGACTTACCGTTTCTCTTACCGGTCGCGTAGCTTTAAACGGATAAATCTTAGGCATAAGCTAAGCCTTGAATTGAGCAGCGACTACCGTAGCTTTCTTCTCTACGCTATAATCGTAAAAACCTTCGCCGGATTTCACGCCCAACTTGCCAGCCCTTACCATATTGACCAATAACGGACAAGGCGCATATTTGGGTTGTTTAAAACCATCGTACATCACATCCAGAATAGATAAACAAACATCAAGCCCTATAAAATCTGCTAATTGTAAAGGTCCCATTGGATGTGCCATTCCTAACTTCATCACGGTATCGATCTCTTCTACGCCGGCAACACCCGTATAAAGACTTTCTATCGCTTCATTGATCATCGGCATCAGGATACGGTTCGCTATGAATCCCGGATAATCGTTTACTTCCGTCGGTACTTTTTTCAGCGACTTTGATAGTTCTACGACCTTTTCCGTTGTCGCATTGCTCGTGGAATAGCCGCGGATGATCTCTACGAGCTTCATGATCGGTACGGGATTCATGAAGTGCATTCCTATGACCTGTTCCGGTCGGTTCGTTACTGCAGCGATCTTTGTGATAGGAATGGAACTGGTGTTGGATGCCAATATAGTCTCAGCAGAACAAACCTCATCCATTTGTTTAAAGATGTCGAGTTTTATCTTTTCGTTCTCAGAAGCGGCTTCTACCACGAGTTCTGCATTTTTTACGCCTGCTTGAAGATCGGTAAAGGAATGAATGTTCTTTAGCGTGTTGTTCTTATCATCTTCTGATATCTTTTCTTTACTTACCATTCTTGATAAGTTTTTATCAATGGTTTTAATCCCTTTTTCAAGTTGTTCCTGAGAAACATCAACAAGGTTTACCTGATAGCCGAATTGAGCAAAGGTATGAGCAATTCCATTTCCCATGGTGCCGGCGCCGATTACACTTATGTTCTTCATATTTCTATAATTTGTGATTATTGTCAAATTTATCAATGATCTGTTTAGCAACCGCTAAGGCATTGGTCGCATCACGGAAAGTAACTTCCGGTTCTGTATCATGATCAATGCTATCAGCAAAACTGTTCAGCTCATCAAAAATAGCATTGTTCGCTTCTATCTTAGGGTTATCAAAATAGATCTGCTTGCGTTTTCCTTCCGCGTTTTGCAGGATCATATCAAAATCACCAGGTTCTTCCGGCGCATCTTTCATTTTGACGATCTCGCTTTTTTTCATTAAGAAATCTACAGATATATATGCATCCTGTTGGAAGAAACGGGATTTCCGCATGTTCTTGAGCGATATACGGCTCGCGGTAAGATTGGCCACGCAATTGTTCTCAAAGACTAATCTCGCGTTAGCAATATCCGGCGTATCGCTGATAACGGCAACACCACTGGCATGCACTTCCTTGATCGGTGACCTGACGCAACTTAATATGATATCGATATCGTGGATCATAAGGTCTAACACTACGGGAACGTCCGTGCCTCGCGGATTGAACTCAGCTAACCGGTGCGTTTCTATAAACTTGGGTTGATGGATCTCGTTCTTAACCGCCTGAAAGGCTGGATTAAAACGCTCTACATGACCTACCTGACCTTTTACGCTATGTTCTTTGATCAGCTTGCTTAAAGAGGCCGCTTCTTCCTGATCATCAGTGATCGGTTTTTCAATGAAAACATGTTTGCCATTTTTAATGGCTTTTTCTGTCATTTCATAATGCGTCAAAGTAGGTGTTACCACATCGACCACATCAACCTGGCGCAAAAGCTCATCATAATCTTCAAAGTATCGGCATGCGTAGGTGTTTTCTATCTCTTCCGGTTCTGTAAAATGTGGGTCATAAAATCCTACCAATTGATACTTTTCTGACTCATATAACAACCGCAAATGGATTTTTCCTAAATGACCTGCCCCTAAAACTCCTACTTTTAGCATTGTTTTGAATTTGTTTTCAAAAATAGCTGTACTATCACGTGAAATGTGATGTAGAAGATTGATTTATTCAACAATTGATGTTAATTGCTAACTATTTCGTGGATTATGAGGTTGAGAAATGACGGTTTGAAGTTTCAAGGCATGCGCAGGCAGCTTGTGAAAAAGGTGAAACAGCTGCTTGAAGAAGCAGGTCTGTCAGACGAAGGGGTATTAAAGGCAATGCAAGAAGTACCTCGGCATTATTTTTTTGATAGCACATTTGACATGAAGTATGCTTATGATAATGCTGCTTTTCCAATTGGCGCGGGTCAAACCATATCTCAGCCTTACACGGTGGCTTGTCAAACCGCTTTGATGAATGTGAAAAAGAGGGATAAGGTATTAGAAATAGGCACCGGATCGGGCTACCAATGCGCAATACTATGCGAAATGGGAGCGAAGGTGTTTAGCATTGAGAGGCAAAAATTACTCTATGATACATCGCAGAAAATTCTCGACCACATGGGTTACCGCCCGAGGCTTTTTTATGGTGATGGTTATAAAGGAAAACCTGCTTTTGCACCTTTTGATAAGATGATTGTAACATGCGGAGCTCCGTATATTCCGGACGCTTTGAAAGAGCAATTGAAAGTGGGAGGTATTATGGTAATACCTGTTGGCTCAGGTAGTGAACAGCGTATGCTTCGCATTACTAGAACTTCTGAAACGGAGTTTGAAGAAGAAGACTTTGGTGTTTTCAGTTTTGTACCCATGCTGGAAGATACCAACCGCTAGGCAGATTTTACTGACTTTATGAAATCTGCTATCAGGTAAGCTATGGTTTTACCCACTTGTGCTTGAGCATTAGAATCCCCTAGAGCAGGGGCTCCTTCACAAATATGCATATACGCAGGAGCCAAGTGTTTTCCACAATAATGAACATACCTTCTAACGTCTTCTACCGTGAACCCGGAAGGAGAATAAGCGCTTACAGGCATACCTGCAATAGCATCCATATCTATTTCAATACCCGTGAATTCTCGATGCCACCTATTGGCGATGTTTTTCAAAACGAGATTCAAATCTTTTTGATGACGTATAACCAACTCCTCAAAAGTTGTGACATGCAAAAATTGATCATGCTCAAATTCATGATAGATATTTTCTGCATTGTACCCTTCATGAGCTCCTACAACAAAGTAATATTCTAAATGCCCTTCTTCTTTGGCATACCGAAAGGCATTACCACTGTGGCGTCCTTCCCTTCCTCTGTAGTCTAAATGCGGATCGAAGTTGACAACATTGATGGCTTCTTTTTTCCCAAGGGCTGCACCTTTGATACAGCCATATGCGTTATTATGTCCACCGCCAATAACAATGGGAACTTTGCCCGCAGTTACCACGGCTTCAATTAAGGTGCTGACTTGTTCATCTATTTGCTCTACCTTATCTCGTAATTGCTGCAGCCTCTGACTGTTTTCAGGTAGAATAGCTTCAGCTTCTTCTCGTATTGGCCTAAAATTGATGTGACCTAAAAGAAAAAGATCAGAACCATCTAAAAACCGATTATTTTGGAGGTTTAAGATGGAGGAGAGGGCACATTCCCAGCTTTCCTCTGCACCGGCTCTACCTAGGTTACCTTGTACGCCAACGTCTTCAGGCAGGCCTATTAGTACAAATAATGCTTCAGAGGCTTTGAGCTCTTCTTTCCAGTTTTCTGGAGTAGAACATATCTGAATGCGCTCGCCCAACTTGGTTTCATTCGGTCTGAAATTAATCAGTTGATCGGTAAAATTTCTGTCGTAGATTACGAGGTGTTCCAATTGCATAGAGCCCTACTAAGTTTGTATAACCCCTACATTGTAGGCAGTTTGT
>CAJXLO010000032.1 GCA_913056525.1 uncultured Psychroflexus sp. | reverse complement strand
GCGCAGGAGCTGAATTTTATGAGTGGTTATAAAGGGATTCTAACAGCGATAACGACTGACATTGAAATACCAACTGCTAATGCATTATTAGAAGATCTATTTGCAGCTTCCGGTATGGCCGGCATGCTCTCTACCATTTGGTTGATTATTTGTGCCATGGTTTTTGGCGGTGTGATGGATGCGATAGGTGCTTTATCTAAGATCAGTGAAGCATTATTAAACTTATTTCATACGACATTTGGGTTATTTGCCAGTACCGTGGTCAGTTGTTTAACATTGAACGCCACAGCATCAGATCAATATTTAGCCATTGTTGTTCCTGGTAAAATGTTTAAAAAAGCGTATCAGGATAAAAATTTAGCTCCTGAAAATTTAAGTAGAAGCTTAGAGGATTCGGGAACGGTAACTTCAGTCCTTATTCCGTACAATACTTGTGGCGCTTATCATTCCGGTGTGTTGGGTGTACCGGTGGTAGACTATTTCTTTTATGCGATATTTAACTACTTAAGTCCTTTCATGACACTTATCTTTGCAGCTTTTAAAATAAAGATCAGACAACTCAAAACACCTGCGAATGCCTAAGATGGACATATTAGCGATCGGAGCGCATCCCGATGATATAGAGCTCAGCTGTTCCGGCCTTTTGGCCAAGGAGATCGCCAGAGGGAAGAATGTAGCGATACTCGATCTTACAAAAGGAGAACTAGGAACTAACGGCGATGCCTTGACGCGTAAAAAAGAAGCCGAAGAGGCCGCTAACAGATTAGGCGCAAAGGCAAGGAATAATCTGGAATTGCCAGATGCTTTTTTTCAAAATGATCAGGTCAACCAACGCCTGATCATAGAGCAACTCCGATATTTCAAACCTGATACAGTTTTATGCAATGCCATTGATGACCGTCATATTGATCATCCTAAAGCTGCCAGGTTAGTCCATGATGCGTGCTTCCTGAGCGGATTAGCAAAAATTGACACTTATCATGAAGGAAAACAACAACAAAAATGGCGACCTAAGCATGTCCTGCATTATATCCAGTGGTATGATCTTAAGCCTGATTTGATCATGGATATTTCTGGTTTCATGGATAAGAAATTAGATGTGGTAAAAGCTTACCGTTCGCAATTTTATCAGGCTGATGCCCAACAGGCTAAAACCCCTATTTCATCGAAGAATTTTCTGGACAGCGTGGAATATAGAGCAAGGAACTTAGGTAGATTGATAGGTACGGAACATGCAGAAGGTTATCTAATGCAAAAACCAGTGGCCATAAATTCTATTGATGATTTAATTTAAAGGATTGCTTTTAAATTTCAAATAATTACTTAAATTTGCCAACCAAATGGTGGTCGTAGCTCAGTTGGTTAGAGCATCGGTTTGTGGTACCGAGGGTCGTGGGTTCGAGCCCCATTGACCACCCTTCAAGAATCCCGCACCTGCGGGATTTTTTTATGTCCAGAAACTGGTTATAAAGTAGATAAGGCTAAAGACAAAGCAACTTAGGGCTACTTTTTTCAATTCGGGGTCCAGTTCCTTAGGTTCCGTATTCTTGATCACCTTCACAATATGAAAGCCCAAGGGAACATAAGTTAGAACTGACGAATAAACGAACATCTCTACCGATGTGGTCCCAAAAAAAAGCAGTAATAAAACCAATGATAGAATGATCAAGCTGATATGATATAGCTTCGAACCTTTTTCCCCTAACTGTATGGCCAGGGTCATCTTCTTTGAGGTCAGATCACTGTTGCGGTCCCTCATATTGTTCAGGTTCAATACGGCAACACTAAGCATACCAACAGCCGATGCTGGCAATAAATGAGCTAAACTAAAAGAACCAACATATAGATAAAGAACGCCTAAGACACTTACCAGTCCAAAGAACAGGAAAACGAAAAGATCACCAAAACCGCTATAACCATAGGCATTCTTACCCACGGTGTACTTTATAGCAGCGATAATACTCAATACGGCCAGAATGAAATATACGCTTATGGCGATGAGGTCCTCGAAATTAAAAGTATAACCGATAAGTATAAAGGCCAACAAGAAAGAGATCACAGCATTGATGATCATCCCTTTTTTTAGTGCTTTATCTGTTATGGTACCACTTTGAATAGCGCGTTGAGGACCCAAACGATCATCGTTGTCCGTTCCTTTCACACCATCGCCATAATCATTAGCAAAATTGGATAAGACCTGGAAGCTTAAAGTAGTTGCAATGGCAAGTGAAAAAATCGTCCAGTCAAATTCGTTCTCAAGTAAAGCTATGGCACTACCCGTAAGTATACCGGAGATCGACAAGGGTAAAGTTCTGGGTCTTGCGGCTGATATCCAGGCTTTGAACGAATTGGCCATTTTAAATACCTGTATAGTTCTGAGGGGTCAATGCTTTGAGTTCTTTTTTAACCGACGGATCAACTTTTAAACCATCTATGAAATCATAAATTCTTTCTTTACCGATTCTATCATTGGTCCTAGTTAAGGCTTTAAGGGTTTCATAGGGCTTTGCGTATTTTTCTCTTCTCAGTACAGTTTGAATCGCTTCAGCCAGAACAGACCAATTTTCTTCAAGGTCCTGATCGATCTTGGCCTGATGAAGCTCCAATTTGTTCAATCCCTTTAAAGTAGCTTTCATGCTGATGATCATATGACCAAAAGGAGTTCCGACATTCCTTAATACAGTACTGTCCGTAAGATCTCTTTGTAAACGACTTATTGGAAGTTTAGCGGATAGATGCTCCAGTTGAGCATTGGCCATTCCTAGATTGCCTTCGCTGTTCTCAAAGTCTATCGGGTTTACTTTATGCGGCATGGCCGATGAGCCAACTTCATCTTTGGTGATACTTTGCTTAAAATATCCCATTGATATATACTGCCAACAATCCCTGTCGAGGTCGATTAATACTGTATTGATCCTTTTTAAGGTATCGAACAAGGCAGCCAGATGATCATAATGTTCGATCTGTGTAGTAGGAAAAGAGTAGTGGAGTCCCATCTGGTCTTCTACGAAGGACCGCCCGAAAGCATGCCAGTCAACATTAGGATAGGCTACTTTATGCGCATTGAAGTTTCCCGTTGCACCTCCGAACTTTGCAGGAATGGGCGTATTCTTTAAAGTTTCTATCTGTTGCTTCAATCGAGTTCCGAATACTTCAAGCTCCTTTCCTAATCGCGTTGGGCTTGCCGGTTGGCCATGTGTCCTGGCCAGCATAGGGACTGACTTCCATTCTTCTGTTAATTGATAGACTTTCGCTATCAATTTTTCCAACAGGGGCAAATAGACTTCGTTCAGGGCAAGTTTAATGGAATAAGGTATAGCTGTGTTATTGATGTCCTGTGATGTGAGGCCTAAATGAACATATTCTTTATATTCCTGTAGCCCCAAATCTTCCAAAAGGTCTTTTACAAAGTATTCTACAGCCTTAACATCATGATTGGTCACCTTTTCGGTTGATTTTATCTTTTCCGCATTGTTCAGGTCAAAGTCAGTTACGAATTTTCTTATATTGGTTAATTGATCGGCTGAAAACGGTTTTGCATCAACAGCATCAAGTTGGGTCAATTTGATCAGATACTCCACTTCTATATGAACGCGATATTTGATTAGTGCATATTCGCTAAAAAATCGACTTAGTTCTTGGGTCTTATTATGATATCTTCCATCGATAGGAGAAATAGAAAGTAGTTCGCTCATTATTGATCAATTAGTGTTGGTTAATTTATTATAAAGCGTCTTCATTCCCTGAACCGCTTTATCCCTAATTATTTCAAGCTGTTTGCCGGGCCGCACTTGAGGATCGGGATCGATCAGATAGATCTGTGCGTTTTCCGGCAGCTCATCCATAAGACCGGCGGCCGGATACACCTGTAAGGATGTTCCTATGACGATGGCAATATCGGCCTGAGCACAAATCCTCGCCGCGACGGGTATCATGGGAACCGCCTCACCAAACCATACTACATGTGGCCTCAATTGATCTCCGTTTTCATCAGTATCACCTAGATGGATATCATCTTTTTGCTCATATATCTTTTCAGGATGATCCACACTTTTTGATCTCAGGAGTTCTCCATGTAGATGGATCACATTTTTACTTCCCGCTTGTTCGTGGAAGTTATCAATGTTCTGGGTGATGATCGTGGTGTCATAAAATTGCTCTAATGCGGCCAGGTACCTATGGGCATCATTAGGTTTGGAGCGTAAGAGCTGTCTCCTTCTTTGATTATAAAAATCCAGAACTTTTTCTGGATTTTTCTCAAAAGCTTCTGGTGTTGCCACTTCTTCTATACTGTGTTCTTCCCAAATTCCGCCTTTGTCCCTGAAAGTGCTTAGCCCACTTTCCTGACTGATACCGGCACCGCTTAAGACCACCAGTTTTTTCATCGTTCTAACGCTTTATGGCTTTATAGTCTTGATAACAGCTACCTAAGGCATCCAGGACTTGAAGGTCATTGGCTTGTTCTACGAAGCTCTTTGAAAAATTACAACTTTTGAGGATCTCTTCGATCGTCCCTTTATTTACCTGTAGGACGGCGGCAAGTGTTTCCCTGTCGTACTTATCCTGTAGAACTTCCCTTATTTGTTTGTCTTCCTTCATTTTCTGTATCCGTTTCATCTGTTTAGGCCTATTACCGAATATGTTGTACAAAAGGTCTGCCGGGTTCGTTATGGATTCAACGGTCTCTGCAAATGAACTTTTATCTTTATCTCCGGCCTCATATCCATATTCCAGGCCTGAGATCTGGTATCGGTAGGTATCGTAGATCGGGATGTTCCTGGCATCGATCTCCAGGTAACCTGTCAATTTTATGTTCCTTACGGTCACTTCTTCCAGGGCTATGGCTTTTTCGGTCATTTTTATCCTTACATCTCCGTATTTTATCCAGTCCTTCGTAACTTTTACCTGCATGTTCCTAAACCCCAAATAAGAGAAGTACAAGGTGTCGTTCATTTTGGCCCTTATATTAAAATCACCCTTTTGATTCGTGGTGGTACCTCTAACGGTATTGATATTGATAATGTTAGCACCTTGTAAAGGCTTATCATTAGCTGCATTGACCACTTTTCCCACAATGGTATCCAGGGATTTGTTCTGACCAAAACTTTGCAGGGAAAATAAGATCAATACGGAAAATATAAAGCGATTGTACATATAAATTTATAAACTGGAAAAATAAAAAAAGACTTTATTTATCCCAAATAATTCGTCTGGTTTATCGTTTTTTTCTGCGTCTTTTAAAAGAGCTTTTGATATTATCTTCCCTTTTTATCTTCTTGCGCTTTCTTTTAGGTTTATCCTTTGAAATTTCCACTTCAACCTTCCTTCCCTTAAAGTTTGCGTGCTTAAAATGTTGTAATACTTTATCTTGTAGTTCACGAGGCGTATTGAAAAAGGAAAAAGTCCCCATGACATCTACTTTCTGAATACCATTTTTATCTTCGTTCAGTTCATCTTTCAAATAATCTTTCAGCTTCATCCAGTTAAGTCCATCTTTTTCACCCACATTGATAAAAAAGCGAGTCTCATTTCCATGGTCTTTTATTTTTTCACCCTTGGATTTGTCTGGTTTGCTCATTTGGCCTTCAGTCCTGTAGTATTGGCTAAAACGGTTGAACTCAACGGCAAGGAACTTTTTGATAAGACTTTCTTTGTCCTCATCCTTAAAATTCTCCATTATATCAGGCATGTATTCATCTATCTTGTCATCTGGTTGAGCCTCTCTAACCTGATTAACAAGTTTAAGGAGTTGCTGCTGGATGATAAAATCAGCTGAAGGGAGCTGGGATTCTTCGAACTTTTGGCCAATGATCTTTTGCAATTGCCTGACCTTCCTTAGTTCACTTTTGGTCAGAATGATGAGCGATTTACCTGATTTTCCTGCTCGACCGGTTCTACCGCTTCTATGGGTGTAGACCTCGATCTCATCAGGTAATTGATAATTGATGACACGTGTGATATCATCTACATCTATACCTCTTGCGGCCACATCAGTAGCTACAAGTAGCTTTATCTGTTTTTTCCTAAAGCTGTTCATGACCAGGTCGCGCTGTTGTTGGCTTAGATCACCATGTATCGCATTAGCGCTATAACCGGTTTCCACGAGTTGATCCGCTATTTTTTGGGTGTCGCGTTTTGTTCTACAGAAGATGATGGCGGTCAGGTTCGTATTGGCATCAACTAATCTTTTCAGTGCTTTGAAACGGTCATTCCTGTTAACGATGTAATATTCATGGGTTACGTTCTTCGTTCCTTCGTTCTTCGCACCTACGGTTATCTCTATCGGGTCCATCATGAACTTACCAGCAATTCTGGCCACTTCCTTAGGCATGGTCGCACTAAATAGCCAGGTATCTTTGTCATCCGGCGTGTGGGAAAGTATGCTAGTAATATCTTCATAAAATCCCATGTTAAGCATTTCATCTGCTTCATCAAGGATACAATATTCAAGCTGATCGATCTTTACCAGGTTTCTTTTGATCATATCCTTCATCCTTCCTGGCGTAGCGACTACTATTTGAGCACCTCTTCTAATGGATTTTGCTTGCTGTTCTATACTCGCACCTCCATAAATGGCCACGATATTGTTGATACCGGTCATTTGTGCGTAAGATTGCATCTCCTTGGTGATCTGTAAACAGAGCTCTCGAGTAGGTGCCAGGATCAGACCCTGCGTATGTTTTTCTTCAGGATCGACCTTTTGAAGTAAGGGAAATCCAAAAGCAGCGGTTTTTCCTGTACCGGTTTGAGCTAAAGCTATTAGGTCTGTGGTTGAATGTTCAAGTAATACAGGAATTACTTTGGACTGAACCTCGGTAGGATGCTCAAAACCAATTTTTTGAGCAGTTTGAGTGAGCTTGTCATTCAAGCCCAAATTATTAAAATTTGACATAGATTATTGTGAACGCAAACTTACTCAATATTTACCTAATAAGTCTTATGCGTAAGATTAAGTTTGATTTTTGCAAGCTTCCTTAAGCTTTGAGAAGGAATTTTGCCATTTTGTAGGCTTTATACGCCTTTTTTATTCGTTTTTTCTTTTTCTTAATCCTGATCAACTTGTAGCAAAACATATTTTTTTTAGCGAATATACTTGAATATGCGTTTTTAGTTTGTTAATCAGTAGTTAAGAAGGAATTCTTTTAATTCCTCGAGGTTCATTTTCCGCTGGTCGCCCTTTTTCATGTCCTTAACGGAGAATTCACCGTTCTGGAGCTCTTCTTCACCGATAACGATCACATAAGGAATATTGTTCTTATCTGCGAATTGGAACTGTTTCTTGAGCTTTACGGAATCCGGATAGATGTCCACGGCTATACCAAATCGTCTTAGTTCCATAGCCGTTCTTTGGGCAATTTGCATGGAATCATTGTTAAAATTGATAAATAAGACATCTGTATTTTGACCGATACCTTCAGGAAATAGGTCAAGAGCTTCTATACACAGGTATATCCTATCCAGACCGAAAGATATTCCCATACCTGAAAGGTCTTTCAGACCGAAAACCCCTGTCAGGTCATCGTACCTTCCGCCGCCACCAATTGATCCAATGTTCACCTCCTCAGGAGCTTTAACCTCCAGTATCGTTCCAGTATAGTAATCCAGACCTCTGGCCAGGGTTACATTTAATTCCAAAGGAAAATTTTTTCCATAAGCATTAGATACTTGTTCCCAAATAAATCTCAGATCATCTACACCGCTTTGAGCTATATCAACATCCTTAAAAAGCTCTTCAAGTTGTCCAAGCTGTTCATTTACATCACCTTTAATGTCGAAAAGCGGTTGTATCTTTTGAATGGAATCCTCTGTGATTCCTTTATCGATCATTTCTTTTTCTACCTTATCCTTACCTATTTTATCTAATTTGTCCAATGCCACTGTTAATGGGATAAGCTTATCCTCCTGACCGATAAGCTCTGCCAGACCAGCAAGTAATTTCCTGTGGTTTATGTGGATGGTAAACCCATTCAAATTCAATTCATGGAACACTTCCCGATAGAGGTTAATACATTCTATCTCATACCAAAGGCTTTTACTACCTATAGCATCAGCATCACATTGATAGAATTCGCGATATCTCCCTTTCTGTGGTCTATCAGCACGCCAGACTGGTTGGATCTGGAATCTTTTGAAAGGGAACGTTAGTTCATGCTGATGCTGGGCAACAAATCTCGCGAATGGAACGGTTAGGTCATAACGGAGCGATTTTTCACTGATCTGGTCGGCGATTCCTGCGCTATCTTCTTGCGCAACATTTTCAGCTGACACATTTTTCATGAAATCACCAGAGTTTAATATCCTAAATATCAGACGATCACCTTCATCACCGTATTTTCCCAAAAGCGTTGCGTTTTTCTCAATACTGGGAGTTTGTAGTTCATTGAAGCCAAACCTCTTGAAATGCTTTTTGATGCAACTTATCACATAGTTGCGTTTGGCTAATGTGGCAGGACCAAAGTCCCGCATGCCTTTAGGAAGTGCAGGTTTATTGCTCATCTTCAATCCTGGTTATTATCCTTTCAAAATAGTCATAAAGTTCTCCTTTGGTAATAGCTGCACCCTGCTTGATAAGTGCAAAGATGTCTTTATTCCTATCTTCATGTAATGCTTTAGATGAAGTATACATTTCTACTTCATCATCTAATAGATTGTCCTTTAACCATTGATAACCTTCTTTCGTGTTTAGGTCTACATTAGGATGTTTTACTTTGATACCTATCAAGTGGATCTGATGTTCATCGAATTTGAATAAAAATATCTGATCAGGGGAAAAATGCTCTAAATAATCCACTTTATTAAGGACGCCTTCCCAAACCAGGTCACTGAATATATCAAGTTCTTCTTCGGCGGCCTTGGGTTTTTCTTGCTTTATCTTTTGCCATTCATCAGCATCAATTCCCTGTGTGGCAAGGAATCTGCTAAACTCATCCGTCAGCTCCTCGAGTTGTTCTCTGGTTAGTCTTTCGTATTTCATAAAAAAATGGCATATTCTTAAAAATTATTTTCAAGCCACCATTTTCACAAGCTATGAACTGAATGGGGCTCAAAAAGTGAAATTAAAAATATGCCACTATTTGAATTGTGGGTTATTTCTTTGTTTCAGCAACTACATCAAAGGTGAGGTCTTTGATAACTTCCCTGTGAAAACGAAGTTGTGCATCATATTGACCTAATCTTTTGATATTTCCACCTTGAATAGATATATATTTCTTATCCAATTCTATGCCATGTTTTTCCAGTTCATTGCTAAGTTCGGCATTTGTAACGCTACCAAACAATTTATCATCATTTCCTGCCTTGGCCGTTATGTTAAAATCCTCGAGTTGATCTATTTTATCTGCTTGTTTTTGAGCTTGTTCTACGATCTTCTTCTCTTTAAAAGCCCTTTGCTTCAATTTTTCCTGAAGCTGTTTTTTAGCCGATGGAGTAGCGAGAATTGCGTAGCCTTGAGGGATGAGATAGTTTCTCGCGTAACCGTTCTTTACTTCAAGGACATCATCCGTAAAGCCTAATTTATCTACATCTTGTTTAAGTATGATTTCCATTTTGCTTCTTTTTATTTGATTAGATCTCCTGTGTACGGGATAAGAGCTAGGTGACGCGCCCTTTTAATTGCCTTAGAGACCTTACGTTGGTACTTTAATGATGTGCCTGTAAGTCTTCTTGGCAATATTTTACCCTGGTCATTAACCAAACCTAACAAGAAATCCGGGTTCTTGTAATCAATATATTTTATTCCTGCTTTTTTAAATCTGCAGTAACGCTTTTTTGATGTGGTTTCAATGTCTAAAGGAGTAAGATAACGTATCTCACCTTCATTCTTCACTTTGGATTGTTCTTCAATACTTGCCATGATCAGTTTTCTTTTTTATCTTGTTTTCTTCTTTTTACTCTTTCTCTTGCCCATTCGATGGCATGTTTATCTAATCTTATGGTCAAGAAACGCATCACACGTTCATCTCTTCTGAACATTGTTTCCAGCGGATCGATGTGTTGCCCATCAACTTTGTACTCCATTAGTTGGTAAAAACCACTTTTCTTGCCTTCAATGGAATAGGCCAATTTTCTGAGGCCCCAATCTTCTTTGTTGACGATCTCTGCACCATTCGAGGTGAGAAAGTCCTCATACTTTTTTACTGCTTCCTTTATCTGTTCATCAGATAAAACGGGATTTAAGATGAAAACAGTTTCATATTGGTTCATATACTGATTTTTGAAATTAATTTTTGCAAAAGTACATTAATTGTCTGACTTGTCAAATATTATTTTAGGTTGCTTGGATATTGATATGCAGAACTATGAAGAAGGAAATTCTGGATCAAGATAGTCTGGGATTCCATTTCCATTAGAATCCGGGAATTGTACCTCACCGTTATTATCGATCATCACTTCTTCGCTTGTTGGTGTCCCATCGCCATCATCGTCCGTGTCCAGATAATTAGGAACGCCATCACTATCTGTATCATCGTCCCTCACTAAACCATTATCAGAAGGGTCTTCCAGGTAAGTGGGCACCAGATCTTGATCGTGATCGGACTCTACGGATCGGTAAAGTTGAAGGTCGACGATGAACGGTTCATAAGCCTGTATACCAGTACCAACGGGTGGAGTTCCGAAAAACCCTAATCCAGATGGGATGAAAACGGCGGCAAAACCAAAATCCTCATTGAATGAAATAGTTCCATCATCATTTTCTTCAAAACCTGAAGAACCTCTTAATTGACTTAAGGCTAAACGATATCCGCGGACCTCATTAGCAAGGTCGAACCATGAAGGACTCGGGTTTGAGTTAAAGACCTCATTATCTATGGTCTTCGCTCTAAAGGTCACTAATGTGGAATCTGTTTCCTTAGGCTGTCTTTGACCACTTGCACCTTCTCTGATCTCAATCATATGAAGTACGTATTCTACTCCATCTTGTTCCACTTCCAACGTCTTTAAAAGCGGAGATTCCAGAATAGGTGTCGCATCACTGTTCTGTTCTGTTATGGAGTCGTATACAATGGTCTGTAAGTTGGGGTTGATCGGGTTGGGCTCTATAGAGAATGTATGATTAGACAGAAAGTCCCTTATTTCAATGCTATCTTCCGGCCATACTTCTTGTGGGTCTCTTAGTTCTGCGGCTTGTCCTCCGCCTCCATCATCGTCATCTCCACAACTTAGAAGTACCGGTATGAAGACCAAAATTACTAAAGTCTTTAAAAAAAACCTTTTATACATAAAAAATCGAATTTTTCGCAAGTTACAAAATTACACTATTTTTGTTTTTTATGCGAGTAGATAAGTATTTATGGTGCGTGAGATTTTATAAGACCAGGAATAAAGCTAGCCAAGCTTGTAAAAAAGGACACGTATTCCTTAGGGAAAGCAGGGTTAAGCCATCACAGGATGTCTTTAAGGGAGATCTTCTAAAGATTAGAAAGAATCAGATAACCTTTGAGATAAAAGTGACGGACCTACCAGCATCCCGCGTTGGAGCGAAACTGGTGTTCCAATATTATATGGACCAAACACCTCAAGAAAACCTTGAGCATGTGGAAAAATTGAGATACGCTCAAAAACATTATCGTAAAAAAGGCCTGGGTCGGCCCACGAAGAAAGATCGAAGAGAGTTAGATGATTTTCTGAAAGAAACAAATGATAAGACAAAAGAATGAAGTTGCTGATTACTGGCAACAACGTTATGAAAATAACAATACAGGTTGGGACATGGGTCAGGTTTCACCGCCACTAAAAGCTTATTTCGATCAAATAGAAGATAAAAGGAAATGTATACTGATCCCGGGAAGTGGCAATGCTTATGAAGCGGAATACCTCATTGCCAGCGGATTTTCTAATGTCCATGTTGCAGATATAGCCATGCATCCGTTGGAGCATTTAAAAAAACGAGTAGGTCATCAAGCACATTTACATATTCATTACCAGGATTTCTTCAACATCTCTACAAAATTTGACCTCATTGTAGAGCAAACCTTCTTTTGCGCCATAAATCCAGAACAAAGATATGACTACGCTAAAAAAACGGCCGAACTACTTAAAGCTGATGGGAATTTAGCAGGTTTGTTATTTGATTTCCCTTTAAATGACGGACCACCTTATGGTGGCAATGCGCATGAATACATGAACTATTTTTCACCTTTTTTTAATTTCCACACTTTTCAGCGTGCCTATAATTCCTATCATAAGCGCTACCCTAAGGAGATTTTCATTAATTTGGTCAAAAAATAATTTTGTCAGCAGTTATACTAACCCAACAACAGATACAACAAAAGGTGAAGCGTATCGCTTTCCAGATATTAGAGAACAATATTGAGGAAGATGCGATGATCATTGCAGGAATTTCAGGCAATGGATACATTTTTGCTCAAAAGCTAAAGGAGCAGCTTTGTTCTATATCAACCAAAAATGTTATTCTATGTGAAGTAAAAATGGACAAGAAACATCCGCTGAACAGTGTGTCCACTTCCATACCTATCAACAAACTTTCCGACAGGTCTATCGTGTTGGTTGATGATGTGCTCAATTCCGGGAGAACGCTGATACATGCGGTAAGATATTTGTTGCAGGTTCCACTAAAACGAATTAAAACGGCGGTCCTGGTCAACAGGAATCACAAAGATTTTCCGGTCAAGTCAGATTTTAAAGGAATCTCCTTATCTACTTCATTGGAAGAACACGTGGAAGTAGACCTTAAAAAGCTTCAGGCTATTCTTTACTGATACTAAGGAGCGACTCCTTGAACTCTTCTCCTTCCTTAAGCAGCTTTTCCAGGTCTTTAGATACAGCTTTAGTTCTCATTACATATGTGTTTTGTGACTTGTACTTTCTGTAAATGTCAGGTTTTTTTATGTAAACTATATCGATAGTAAAAAGAACCATAGGGTACATTGCCATCATAATAACTTTCCAGTAACCTTAGGTCAAGGCTTTTTCATTTGATACAGTTCTGCAGGCTGGAACTTGTACGAAATAACTTTTTTCCTTTTAACCATGTGCATCTTCTTTAAATTGAGCTGTCAATAGTTGAGTAAAATAAAAATGGTAAGAAAACCTTTTTGTTTACTACAATATTTCTTCTGTTCCAAGTAATTATTGATGTAAATATTTCATTTTAATTATTCTCTCATCTATCTATCAGTTAATGATTATCATTGATATCATATTTTAAAGCGTTAACTTTTGCAAATCTTTACCTTTTTTCAAGATATATAGGCCTTTACATTTTTACGGTATAGATGATAAATATTGGCACTGTTACAGTACCATACTATTCTAATATAATGGAGGTAGACCTATATTTTTAAACGATATTTTGATTACGATATTAAAACAGATGATAATTAGAAAGGTTAATTGACTTTAATAGCAATTACCAAAAGCAAAAAAAAATGCTATTTATGGCTGGTATCACTTATATTTTTTGCTTTCGATTCGGAAAAAAGTTACAACATGAAAAAAGAGCATAGAGTATGTTAATTTGAAATTTTAAATTCTTTATTATTGAGTCATCTTTTAATGACTAAGGTTTATTACTTATTGATTATTAATAACTTAATGATTCTTAGTGTTGCATTTATAAAGAGACTGATCATCGGCTCTATTTTTTCTTAGGTTTTGGCAGTAACATCTAATTCTTGATTACTAATCATTGTTGTCCGATTTAAAATTCATAAAACCCATGCTTTGTACTTATAATGAACGATTTGAGATTTTTATTTTATAATAGCTTGCTATAGTACAAGATCGATAGAACGCTAATAAATTGCTTTTTTGATATTCATATAATTGATAATGAGATATTTAAATTTTATCTAAAATAACGCCTTTTGCGTCACAGGTCTTACATCTAAAATCTCATATCTTAGTCGGACACGACTAATTACTAATGATGAATTTGAAATTAATCTATGGAAGCGTTTAAATACCTGGAATATTTTTTCGATACATCTATTTGATAGTAAATGAAACATTTGATACGGATTTTATATGAGATCCATCATCCAAAAGTAAAAGTTGGTAATATTTTCGTTGATCCTTAAACAATATATGTGGAAGGTCAGAGACCTATATTTAAAAAAAGCTTATGTTCTGATTCCTCAAACTGTCACAGCTTGGTTTAAATATTTTCTGAACGGTAACATAATCTTATAAGTGTCGATGATGATTTCCTTGAAGTTCGGTGATAGGACATCTTCATTATGAAGGCTTCTGGCTACAGCAAAGCTTTTATTCTTTAAAAGATCAATATGCGGATGATCGTTGGTAAAACCTTTAGGTGCATTAGTAAGCTTCCCTTCATCCATTAAACCTCCAAAATGTTCTTTGAACTTTTTATCATTTAAGATGTCCTTTAATTTATCACCGTTATAATCAATGGCATCACGAATACTGTTCAGGTTCGAGCGTTTTGGCTTGTAGAATCCACCGGCAAGGAAGCATTCGTTAATACCTATGTGGATGTAAAAATCGCTTTTTCCAGGTTTCTTATCCAGTCCCATCCCAAAGTGATCCTTATAAGTAGGTTTTTGCGGATGATATAAAAGATTATTATTGATACGATTGATCGCTCTCTTTGCGTCCATGGGATGATGGTCATTATTGATAGTTGTGAGTTCATCATCTATCTCTAATAGCCAATGATAAAGGTTATCTTTTATCTTATGATATCTATTTCGATTCTCATCCATCCACGCTTTATGGTTATTTGCGTTCAAATCCTCTAAAAAATCGAATAATTCATGGAAGTTCATGTTTTTTTAGCGTTCAAATTTAGTTGATGTTTGAGCTCTTCCATGGAACGTTCTAATTTTTTTAGCATAGAATTCTTGCTGGCATCATTAATGCTGAAGGTCAATTTACTTCTGACCTCCCATAGTTCCATGACCTCGGACCTGAGTATGACAGATGGTGGATATTCCTCATTGATCGACACAAGTACCAATTGGTCTTCATTCCTGTTCTCATTTATCTTTTTGAGCAACAGGCTATCTTCAAGGATGATCACATAGATGTTAGATGGCCTTATATCGGCTAACTTTTCCACGCTCTTGGCTAGCACCCAATCGCCATCTTCAAAATCAGGTAACATGCTATCACCTTCTACCTGGAATCCACGATAGGAGGCATTCCGGAATTCCGGTATCGGCATATCAAAGGCAGGCAAGCTCTGATACCATTGATTGTCCTGTAGGTTATGAGGATAACCGGCAGCGGCCTTTTGGTCTACCATCAGGATATTCTCTTCTCCAGAAGAGTTCACGGTGATGACCTTAGGATCTACATGGTGATCTTGTACATTGAGATAAATTTGGTCACTTTTTCCATATAGCCATAAGGGATTAATAGAAAAATAATCTAGCAAGTTGCTGACCACATAGCCTGGGATTTTTATTCTTCCTCTTTCCAGGTCCATGGTAGAGTTATTATAACCCAGTCTTTCTCCAAACTCCTTTTGGGTGAGTTCGAGTTGTTGTCGTGCCTTTTTGAGCCTTTTTCCAGCTAATTGATGAAAATTTTGCATTCCCAAATTTAATAAAATATGGTATAATACCAAAACTACGTGGTATTATACCACATCATTTACATCTATGTCAGAGGATCATGTTCATAGATCACTAACATTAAGGTTATTATGTTCGTGAATCAACATCATGGAAAAGTCGAATGAATAAAAATGAAACTTTAACGAAATGTACACTTTAAGTGTAATAGGTCAATTGATGATTTCCCGAATTTTACCTTACATCAAAAAGGTAAAATCCTTATAAATCAATGTTTAATTTTTAAAATGTATTATTATGAACACAATTACTAAAACTTTCGGAATCCTAGGCGTATTATTTTTAACTTGCATCAGTTGTACGGATGACGAGCTTACAAATGACATCAATATTCAGGATGAGAACATTCAAAACCATGAGCTGCAGATACCAGGGGATTCTATCCCAACGCCATCTGTGGACCCTCATAAAACTCGCGACTAGTTTAACAATAGGTATAAATAATTCCTATAGTTGTAATCAACAATGTGACACTATAGATATAAATAGTTATGTTGGTAAGGTTAACAAATTAGATGATCTTACCAACACTAATTGTAATCGTAAATTACTTCAAAAACTATCATCTTATTATCACAGAGAAGGCAAAACAGACTTACAATTGTCCAGTAGCAATTTATTGATCGAGTTTGCCAAAGTAAGTTCTGACTCTACCAACTTGGCCAAGGCTTTTTTTTCTAAGGCCAATGCTTACAGGGAAGTATTTTCAATAGACAGTTCATTCTACTATTATGACAAATCGCAGAAATTATTTTCCCTTTTAAAAAATACTAAATTCCGTATCAAATCGCTACGCCGCAAAGCTTATCTTTATAGCCTGATCAGTGATTACAACAGGTCTTTAGAATTGAACTTCAAAGCACTGGAACTGTCCGGCTTGATCGATGACTTTGATTTGATATATCAGTCAAACTCATCCATCGTTGTAACCTACGGCTATCTCAAAGAACCGGACATCGCGAAAAAATATCATGATGAAGCCTTAGCGATCATCAATGCACATAAGGAAGAATTAGAAGAATTCTACCAGATCTACAAATCACAACTTCATAATCATCAGGGTTCAGCTTATTTAAAGTCAGATAGATACAGGGAAGCTAAGGACTATTATCTAAGAGCCCGGAACGTCACCAATATTAAGAACATTTACCCTGAGCTTTATGCATCCATCATCGGGAACCTGGCCTATGCGCGTTTCAAATTAGGGGAGAAGAACGGGATAGAAGCTCAGCTTAAAAGGTCCTTACTCTTCAAGGACAGCCTGGACAATCAACCATTAACGGCGGTCACAAAACGACATCTGGCGGAATATTTTCATCAAGAAGGAGAACGGCAGAAATCGCTTTCTTATATCAAATCATCGTTAAATACGGCCAAAGAATACAACTTAACCGATGAGGTACTGCACGCTTTACGTTTGTTAGCCGTCATCGATAAGAACAGCGACCAGGAACATCTTAGTCGATATATAAAGATTAACGACAGTATTGTCAACAGGGAAAGAGAACAACGAGATAATTTCGCTAGAATAGAATATGAAACACAACAATTAGAGCAAGCAAATGCGCTTAATGCGGCTAAGAACGAACGGTTAGAACTCCAATTGTTGGTCGTTGGCCTGGTAACCTTGTTCAGTCTGATCACCATTACCCTGTTATATGTGAATATAAGACGAAAGACCATCAATAAGAATCTAAAATTAAGGGAAGAGAACGAGGCGGCCAAAGCTGAGGTCTTTAAGTTGATCTTGGACCAGCAGAAAAAGATCAAGTTGGCCAAGCTTAAAGAACAAGACAGAATCGCCTATGAACTTCACGATACTATCGTTAGTCAACTTTCGGCCATTCGTTTTAAGCTTTTTGCTGAGATGTCCAGGCATTTCAATAAGCCCAGCCCGAACTTTGAGAAGAACCTCAGTGAACTGAGCCAGCTTGAGGCGAACGTTCGCTCAATATCCCACGATGTTAAGAACCAGAGCAGTTATATCCCTGATAATTTTCCGCTGGCGTTAAGAGAACTTTTGCAAAGCCTGGAAACCAGCTACAACATGAAGACCGAGCTTCATCTGAACACCAGTGAACTTTATCAGGTAAAGGATGAGCATAAAATAGAGGTCTTCAAGACCATACAAGAAGGTATACAGAACATTAGGAAATATGCGCAAGCTGATAAAGTTGACCTTTACATCAAAGATACTGATAGCAATGTCATATTTGAACTATCTGACAATGGTGTAGGTTTTAACAAGAAGAACAATAAAAAAGGTTTGGGCTTTAAGAGCATGGAAAGAAGGATGAAAAGCATCAAAGGTCATTTGTGTATTGATTCCCAAATAGATAAAGGAACATCCCTCAAAATGTTCTATCCTATCTGAAACACCTATTCAACAAACCTTGGCGGAACTATCCCATACCTTTTTAGACTAAGTGGGACACTAGCTGGAATATCATCATGAATATTTTAAATTCGTAACAAAATTAAATAATGGCATACAACTTTTATCTAATCGATGATCACGAGACCATCTTAGAAGGTTATAAAAGTCTAATACAATTATATGCAGATCATATACGCATCAATTTCCATAAGTTCACCGACCTGAGTAAAGCTTACCTAAGCCTAAATAATAAAAATAACCCATCTCCGCCCGACGTCCTTTTCGTGGACTATAGGATGCCTGCTTATCAGGATGCTACAATAGAGAATGGTGTTGACCTTGCTCGATTTGCAAAGAAGTTGTATCCCAAGATAAAAGTGGTGCTGCTCACATCACATGAGGACTATCTTTTGCTCTACGATATGTACAAAAAAGTAGCACTGGAAGGCTTCATCGTAAAGAGTGATATCATAGGAAAAGAGTTCGGTGACCTTTTAGAGGCACTGCTCAATAACAGAACGTATCACAGTAAGACCATAAAACAGGCGATAATGAAAGTAAACAAACATGAATGCCTTACTAATTCAAGGAATAGAGACATCATAAGACTTATCAGCGAAGGATTTCAATCCATGTCCATTTCAGAAAAGCTGGACATCTCATTGAGCACCGTAAAAAAACGGAAGAAGACCCTCAGGTTTCAATTGGGATTGACAGAGAACAATAACGATGAGGCCATTATCCTTAAGCTGAGGGAAGAAGGCTATATTTAAGATCCCATTCCCAAATGATAAGGATATTATCCATTCATGACTATCTTGCATCCTATGTCTAGCTTTTTTAAAAAACCGCTACAAAAGTGGATATCGTTCTTCGGTTTGGTCATTGCAGGTGAAAGCATATATATGCTTCCCTACATGAGAAAAACCTTCCAAACCAGTATGGAAGCGGTTTATAGTATTACTGCCTCAGAGATAGGTATATTGAACAGTACGTTCGGTGTACTGGCTATTATTTGTTATTTTCCCAGTGGCTGGACGGCTGATCGATTTCCATTGAAGAACCTTTTGATAATTTCCCTGATAGCAACCGGTTTAGGAGGATTCTCAATGTTGTTCATTCGTTCTTTTGAAGCTTTACTGGTTATCCATGCTTTTTGGGGAGTTACTTCCATATTAACCTTTTGGTCTGCATTGATCAAAGCAACCCGGAATTGGGCAAATACCGATGAGCAAGGTAAAGGTTTCGGTCTTCTGGATGCCGGTAGAGGTGCCGTGGCCGCATTGATCGCCAGTACGGCCACTTATGGTTTTTCTGTGGCCGATATTTTAGAGACATCGCTTTCATATGTGATAGGGATCTACTCCATAGCTCCGATCATCGCTGCTTTTATACTTATGTTCAGTATGAAAGAACCAAAGGCTGATAAAATAGGGGAACGAAAGTCCCTGAGCGAAAAAGTTCAATTAACGAAGATGCTCCAGAACAAAAAGATAATGATCATGGCAGGTATCATTTTTTGCGCTTATACGCTATATGTGGGAAGTTTTGATCTTCCAGCCTATGCGGAGAAGGCATTTGATCTGACAAGGACAGAAGCTGCGATGATAGGCACCTTACGCGATTGGCTTCGACCGATCATGGCATTGTTAGCAGGAATTCTGGCAGATAAGTTCACTGGATCCAGGACTATTTTCATATCCTTCCTTTTGCTGCTACTCTGTTATGCTTCCATTGCTTTGATAGGTGAAAAGGCCGTCCTGTTCTTTTTTTGGTTCCAGCTCATCGGTATTGCATCTGCGGTATTTGCCTTACGAGGGATCTATTTCGCACTTTTGGAAGAGTTGGAGCTATCCCTATCCCATACGGGAAAGGTCGTAGGATTGGTTTCTTTTATCGGATATATCCCTGATGCGTTCATTCATCTTATCTCAGGTCTCATGGTAGATGAAGGTTCTTCTTATCAAGGTTATTTTGACTTTTTCCTGTTACTCGCATTCGTAGCATTACTAGGCCTATTGATCAGTGCCTATTTGATCAGCCTTCAACATAATAGATCAAAGCCAGTTGATAAGTAATAAAAAAGTTGAGCAGTGCAAAGAAAGCTGCTGGCAAGGTGTCTAAAACCGGGTCTTTGATCTTAATTCTCACGCCAACGCCCATGAACATTAGTAGTGATAGACCTGCTGAAGCTAATATGGCCAGAACATGGGACCCTAAAAGACCGATAACCAAACTGATGGCTCCTAAGAGCTGTAATATTCCTGTCAAGTTCCTGTGTCGGTCGGTCAATTGGAACCTGTTGAATTCTGCTTTCATCTTCTTGCTGAAGAGACAGCTCGCCCCGTAGAACAAAAAGCAAAACGCATTAAAGAAACTTAAGTAATATATATAGGGCATAGCAATTGATCGACCACTTAACATATAAGTTGATATGCGAAATTAATCCTTTACTAATGGCACCAGGCCCAAATAATTATTAAAAAAGCTTGAAAAACTTTGACATGGAACAGAAATCTCGAAAATGGTGTTGCAACAGTTTAAAGTTATTTTTTTTCATGTTTAATTTCCAACTCAAAGTTTTATCAAGTCTACATGATGAGGTCAAAGAACATCTATATGAGCAAGGCCTAGGTGACCGAAATTTCTTTTTTATGAGCTCCAGTAGCTTCTGTTCAATTGACTAAATATGTAAAGGTCGATCATCCGTTGAAGCTAAAGCGGCTTCCTTGACCGCTTCCGCATAAGTTGGGTGAGCATGGCTCATTCGTGCAATATCCTCAGCACTTGCCCTGAACTCCATGGCTGTAACGGCTTCCGCGATAAGGTCAGCAGCACGAGGAGCGATCATATGGACGCCAAGTACTTCATCCGTGGTCTTATCACTTAATATTTTGATCATACCATCAATATCACCACTTGCTCGTGACCTACCTAATGCGCGCATTGGAAATTGACCACTTTTGTATTCTACGCCAACTTCCTTGAGTTGCTCTTCGGACTTGCCTACTGAGGCTACTTCTGGCCAGGTATAAACGACATTGGGTATTAAATTATAATCAATATGCGGCTTTTGCCCCGCGATAACTTCGGCGACGAAAGTACCTTCTTCCTCGGCTTTATGGGCTAACATCGCACCTTCTACCACATCACCGATCGCATAGATGGAATCAGCAGTGGTTTTTAGGTTCTTACCTACTTTTACCTGCCCTTTTTCGTTAAGTTCAACACCCGCTTTCTCTGCATTTAATCCGGTAGTGTAAGGTTTTCTCCCTATGGAAACCAGACAATAATCACCGGTAAAGCTTACCTCTTTGCCTTTTTTATCTTTGGCTTTTACAGTAACTTCATCACCATCTCTTTTGATATCTGTAACTTGATGAGATAGTTTGAACTTCACCTTTTGCTTTTTCATCACTCGCATCATCTCTTTCCCCATGGATTTGTCCATACTTGGGATGATATGGTCTAAATATTCGATCACCGTCACATCAGCACCTAATCTTTTATAGACTTGGCCTAATTCTAAACCGATGACGCCACCGCCTACTAAGATCATATGTTTAGGTACTTCCTGCAAGGAAAGGGCTTCCGTGGAAGATATGATCCGCTCTTTGTCCAATGGCGCAAAAGGGAGTTCATTAGGTTTACTGCCAGTGGCAATTATGGTATTTTTGGTTTCTATTTCCTGGATTTGACCATCATCGCCTTTGATGCTAATGGTATGCTCATCAACGAATGAGGCGTGTCCTTGGAACGATTCGATTTTGTTCTTATCCATTAAGAAATCGATGCCTTTAGTGGTCTGGTCGACAACATCGGATTTACGCTTCATCATGTTCTTCATATTGACCTTGGGCTTGCCTTCTATATCGATACCATGATCGGCAAAATTCTTAGTGGCTTCTTCAAAATGATGAGAAGAGTCTAATAAAGCTTTAGATGGGATGCAACCTACGTTCAGGCAAGTACCACCTTTTGTGGCATAACGTTCTATGATCGCTGTTTTTAAGCCTAATTGTGCACATCTTATCGCAGCTACGTATCCACCGGGACCGGAGCCTATTACCGTAACATCATATTTGCTCATGGATTCTTTTTTGTGCAAAATTACAATTATTTGTTATTGTAATGGATCTCTTTCATCGATAACATGAATACATCATAGATAATGACCAATACGATTCCTTTTTTATTCAACTTAAAGTGAACTATTGATGCTTAAGATGAGCAGTAGAGTTGAATGACCTAATAAAATTGCTTATAGAATCCTCGAGCATTTTACTTTCTTAAATGGCCTTTTTCGATATTCGGCTAACATCTTCCCATTTCTTATCATATTTTTATTATCAAAATGAGAAGGTCCTTCTCTCACATTTTGTCTTTAATAGAGTAATAATTAAAGTGAGACACATTTGACAAATGATGTAACCAATAGCTTTATGAATACTGGCTTCGCTCATTTTGACCCCAATTGGTCAGCAGACTTTTTTTGCTAGCTGAACTGTAATAGCAAGACAGAAAGTTTAATATTATCGAAACTAAATTTAAGGACCTAACAAACGAACAACACGTATAAAAAAGCTTATAATATTGTTTTCCGTACATTTGAAGGCATTAAGGATAGTCTATTCAATGATTATTATTTTACTGATAGACTCATATGTAAGATAGCTAACAGCCTTCCCCGAATAGACAAAATAGATGACTTTATCTTGACCTTTATAGAAGGGATGGCGGCATAAGCAACAATTATGGAAAACGTTTTACTTATAAATAAGCATGTAGAAAACGTACTTGAAGATAAACCGAGTAGGGAAGAAGTTTTAGACTTTGTTGATGAAATAAAGTCTTTAGAAGTAAAAGATTCAAAGATTACTTACGCTATAACATCTAAGAACGAATTATTTTATATAAGAAATCTTTGGCGTTTTATTCATACTTCTGAATTATATGTAGATAGCGATAGGATTTTTTTCTATCAACTACCAAAACCGCTTTTTGATTGGTTAAATGCTTATAACCTCAGAGAGATTATTGACCAAATACAGCTTTATAATGCCTTTTTAAGTCTATCTTCTTATAATTATCCTAAAGTCAAGGAACATACTTTCTCACTTTTAAGGGATTTACTTTTAAAAAATATAGATTTAATAAAATCTCAGCACGTACCCTTTAGTTTCATTAAAAAAACTTTAGAAGATGGTATTTTAAGTCAATACCAAAGATTAGAAGAAAGAGACAAACCCTTATTACAGTATTTGTATATATTCTATAATAAATATGGTTCCTATCCTATAAAACCCCTTTTACAGACAGACCCAAATCCAGATTACCCTATTAAAGACCCTTTTATAGCAAATACCGAATGGGAAAGATTTACAGAAGGATTTTATTTAAAGTTCAAAATATATGGAAGCCAAAAGTTTTATTTGAATTTGAGGAATAGTAGACTAACCTTAAGTCCGGATGGTAAAGAGTATAACAATGAATTTTTGAACGTTTGGAAGTACTTCTACGTCAATGATTTTGATATACTTGATAATATATTCGAGAATGTTAAAGTTGTAAGTTGTTACGCTAAGAAGACCAATTTTTCATGGGTTTGCAAGCGGTGTAAAGAACAAGACCTGGACTTTGAATATGAAAAACAGGCTATTTTAGATGAGCATGAAATGGACATGCTATGCAAAGAATGTTACATGTATAAAATCTTTAAAATTTTATCGTGAAAAACTCTGTAAATTTCCAACATATTAGGGTAAAAACTATCACAAAGCTATTTGATTGTTTGAATGTTGTGTTAGTCAATGATCAGAACTTTAAACTTAATGAGGATTTTAAGAAAGCAAATAAAAATGAACATTTATACTTCAAAATTCTAATAAATAGTGTATTTGAGTGTATCTATAATAAAATAAGTACGATCAAACCTGATAAAAATTTTTCTGTGAAGGTTTTTGATAAAAGGATTAATGAAAGACTTCAAAGTGGTGGTATTAATTCTGTAAAAAACTATAAAGATCAGTTACAAGATAACTTTTACAATACTATCTTAAGTGAATATCAAAACTACTCAAATCTCGAATTATTTTCTTTCAATAACCAAAATAAGTTTTTAAGCACCGTTGAAATAGTTAAGGTATTCGAAAGTCAAATTCATCCTTTTAGGTTAGAAAAGTTTCAATATTTAATTTATTA
>CAJXLO010000031.1 GCA_913056525.1 uncultured Psychroflexus sp. | reverse complement strand
GGAAGTGGTGTAACTTCTGTTACGATAACAACTTTATCATCTAATACATCTTATGACTTTTATGTTCAGGCATTTTGTGGCAGTAATGGCACAAGTTCTTTTGCTGGTCCAGTGAGTTTTACAACTTCATGTACAAGTGCTAGCCTTCCTTATTCAGAAGATTTTGAATCAGGATTTCCATCTTGCTGGACGAGAAATGATGCTTCTGAAGTAGTGATCAACAATAACTTCCAAACCAACAGCACAAGCTTTTTACAAATAAATGGTTTAAGTGCTCCGGGAGGTGGAGTAGCAACAACACAAAATATCGATGTTTCTGGTGAAGTATCCGTCGATGTTACGTTTGATATAACCGAGGGTGCAAATAATGCTCCTGAAACCCCAACTGATACTTTTACCGTTGAATACTTCGATGGATCACAATACGTTGAAATAGTTGTATATGATACTGCAATTTCAACATGGCAAACAGATAGTTACAATATTTCAAGTGGCTTAACGAGCCAGTTCCATTTAAGGTTCACGGCAATTGGATCTGGATCAGGTTTTGATGATTGGGACATTGATAATATAAACGTTACATCTGGTCCAACTTGCCTGACACCTGATAATCTAAGCGTAACTAACATCACAACCACTGGAGCAGACTTAGATTGGGATCCAGAAACAACGGCAACTAATGGTTATGAATGGGTGGTAATGGCTTCAGGTGATTCACCTGATACAGTTAATGCAGTCGCTACCAATTCAACCGCAAGTGGTACGACCAGTGATTCTGTAACCGGTTTATCTTCTGGAACAGCCTATGATGCTTATGTCAGAAGTGATTGTGGTGGTGGCGATGTAAGTGATTGGTCAACTGCGGTCAGCATTAATACGATACCCGCTAATGATGACGCATGTGATGCCATAGCTTTAACGCTTGGAGCTACTTCTACGGGTGATGCTTACACCAATGTTGGTTCGACTGCTCAAACTGATGAACCGGATACGAACCTAAATGGTGGCATTGATGGTTCTGTTTGGTTTACTTTCGTGGCACCAACTTATGGTAATGTTCAGGTTACCACGGATATTACCGGTGGTACGCTAACAGATTCAGAAATAGCTGTTTATTCGACAACTGATTGTTCAGATTTTACTACTTATAATCAAATAGGTTTTGACCAGGATAGTGGTACGGATGTTGGTTTGAGTTCAGTGTTGAACTTGTATGATCTAAACGCTGGCGACACCTATTATGTACAGGTTGACCGCTGGGGAACTTCGAATGATGGAACATTCGGTATTGAAGTACGCGACTTAAGCTATGTTTATAATGGAACAGCCTGGTCACCACAAGTTCCGGGTGGTAATGCTACAAATATCAATAATTTGATCGTAGAAAGTGGAACAGCACCTATTGCAGCAGCAACTGATGCCAATGAAGTAATGGTTCAGGCAGGTGCAGTATTAGACCTTAATGCCGATCTTACAGCTGATGTGACTTTTTACAGCGATGCTTCAGGAACTGCACAACTGGCAGATGCTACCGGAAACAGCATTACCGGTGATGTAACCGTAGAACGTTTTATCCCGGTTCAAACAGAAGATACCAGAGCCTTTAGGTTCCTGACTTCTGCTGTGGATTCGAACGATCCAATAAGAGCTAACTGGCAAGAAGGCGTTAACAATACGGGAACTAACTTCCCTGCGGATAATCAAGACCCTAATCCCGGTTATGGTACCCATATAACCGGTACAGATCTGGGAACAGGTTTGGGTTTTGATGCTAGTATCTCTGGTCTTCCATCTATGTACACCTTTAACAATAGTTTTACAGGTCCGGATCAAAGCAATGCCTGGGAACCTATTCCTGATACAAATTCCAGACAACTTTCTGCCGGTGAAGCTTACCGTATGTTCATTAGAGGTGATCGAGGTTATGATTTAAGTTCAGATCCAGCTGATGGGCCTAACAGCGATGTAACCTTACGTGCTACAGGTGATCTGGTCATTGGAAGTCATACAGACTTTTTAAGTGATGAAGCCGGTTACTATAGCTTAGTAGGTAATCCTTATCAGGCAGTTGTTGATTTCAATAATTTGACGGCTACTAATGTTAATACCAATAATTATTATGTATGGGATCCTAATATGAGCACTCGTGGTGCTTATGTGACCCATAACTTGAATACCGGCCTGAATGACCTGGTATCATCTGCAACGAATGAATTTATCATGCCTGGACAATCCTTTTTCGTTCAAACCGTAAATACCGGTACGGCAAGTTTAACCTTCGATGAAGCTGATAAAAACACAGGTGCCTCGCAGACTGCTGTATTTAGTGATGATGACCCATCTTACATTAACCTGTTATTGTTCAAGGACCAGGACCTGAACAATGGAGGAAATGAATCCGATGGAATTGTTATCCTTTTTAGTCAGGATGGTAATGATGATGTTGATCAATTTGATGCAACAAAACTGGGTAATCCAGATGAAAATTTAGCCAGGTTCAATAATGGTCAATACTTAAGTATAGAAGAAAGATCTCTTCCAGAGGATATGGAGAACCTGGAATTATACATTGCTGGTTATGCCGTTAATGATTACACGTTCAGCTTAAACGTGAACAATGTTGATGACGGAGTGAATGTTTATCTGATCGACAACTATACAGGAGATCAAACTTTGATGAGTGGCAATTCTAATCAGTATAGCTTTAGTGTTGACCCAAGCGCCCCTGGAAGTGTAGCTACAGATAGATTTAGCATCGAGTTCGAGATCGAGACCTTTGGGGTGGATGATAATGAGTCCTGGAGCGATTTTGAGATTTATCCTAATCCGGTTTCAGATGGAAATGTGACCCTTCAGGCATCCAGCATGAGCGGTGAAGTTGATATCAGTCTTTACAACATGATCGGACAGCGCGTGATGGAGATGAAATCAGAGCTTAGTGATAATGGTAAAGCTAGCCTGAACATCGGTAAGCAGCAAAGCGGTGTTTATTTCATCGAAGTAGAGCAAAACGGGCAAAAAGGCAAAGAAAGATTGATCATAAAATAATAAGCAAACTTAATATTGCTATGCGAAGTTTTAAACTTCGCATAGCACTAATTGATGAGCATAAAATCAAATACAATGAAAAAGAAAAATAATTTAAAACAAGCTATTCTAATAATTAGCTTTTTGTTGATAACGAGCGTAAGTTTTGCTCAATTACCTGGCTTTGACGACTCGCAAAACGATTCACAACCAGCACCTATCTCTTCTTTAGTTGCTTTAGGATTGATCGCTGGCGCTGCTTATGGAATTAAGAAGATGAGAAATTAAACCGATCTATTTTAGTTATTGAGCTTCTTAAGATGAAAAATCCCGCTGGAAAGCGGGATTTTTTGTGTTCGGAAATAGAATAAAGCTAACTCGCTTTTATCTTCTTTTTTAATTTATCGGGGAAACTTTCTTTAAGCTTTTGGATCTTAGGGTCAATGATAAGTTGACAATACCTGAATTCAGGATTCTTATCGTAGAATTCGTGGTGCTCTTCCTCCGCTTCATAAAACTCAGAGGCCGGTTCGACTTTGGTTACTATTCCACCGTCGTAGTATTGCGGTTGGTTTAGTTCTTCAATTATACCGTAAGCGATCTTTTTTTGAAGTTCAGACGTATAAAAAATTGCACTTCTATATTGTTCGCCAACATCATAGCCTTGTCTATTAAGGGTAGTCGGGTCATGCGTAGTGAAGAATATATACAACAACTCTGAGAACAGGATTTCATCTTCATTAAACTCAATTCTTATCGCCTCCGCATGTCCCGTGCCACCCATAACAACTTCTCTGTAAGCGGGATTTTTTATATGTCCGCCAGTGAAACCAGGCTTTACACTTATCACACCTTTCAATGCACTAAAAACAGCTTCTGTACACCAAAAGCAACCATTGGCAAGTATAGCAGTTTGTTTATTCATATGATAATTTATTTAAACAAAAATATTTATAAGCTAAGTTTGCCCCATCTTTTTAACGATAAATTAGCAGCGGAATTTACATTCCCCAATTCAAGGTCAAGTATAAAATCGTAATTTAGCTAAATGATCCAGGCAAAGCATATATCCAAGAGCTACAGTGGTAAAGAAATACTATCCGATATTCACCTGAACATCGATCAGAAGGAGATCATCTCCATCGTAGGACCTTCTGGTGCGGGAAAGACCACACTACTTCAAATAATAGGTACGCTGGAAGAACCGGATAATATTCCGAATTCCCTACTAAAAGTGAACCATACTTCCATAGCCGAATTGAGCAATAAACAATTGGCCAGGTTCAGGAACCAGAACATCGGTTTTGTTTTCCAGTTCCATCAGCTATTACCGGAGTTCACCGCATTAGAGAACACCATACTTCCGGCACTCATCTACGCTACCGACAAAAAGGCCGCTACTTCAAGGGCGCGATCCATACTGGTAGACCTTGGCTTAGAGCAAAGGTTGGGGAATAAACCCAACGAACTGAGCGGTGGTGAACAGCAAAGGGTTGCCGTGGCCAGAGCATTGATCAATCAACCGTCTATCATACTCGCCGATGAACCGTCCGGGAATTTGGATTCTGCATCGGCTGATAGATTACATCAATTGTTCTTGGACCTTCGGGATAAATATGGGCAGACCTTTGTTATCGTGACACATAATAAAGAGCTTGCAGCGATGGCAGACAGAAGAGTGAACATGAAAGATGGGAGGATCGTCAATGGATAAACAATCGCTCAAAACCTTTTTAGATGAAAAGTATCACTTCTATGACCATCCTCAATGGATCGTGGATGATCCTATTGCCATACCGCACAATTTTACCAAAAAACAAGACGTGGAGATCAGCGGATTCCTGGCTGCTGTTATCGCCTGGGGCAACAGGAAGTCTATACTCAATAATGCAAAACGCATCCTGATGATCATGGATAACGCTCCACATGAGTTCATCCTTCAGCATTCTAAGAAAGACCTGAAAGAATGTGATGGATTCGTTCATCGTACTTTCAATGCCAATGACCTAAAATATTTTTTTATGTCCCTACAGCAGATCTATCGGGATTTTGATACCATGGACGATCTCTTTGCCTTCCTCATAGGAAAAGGAAAGTTCCAGCAATCGACACTTTCATATTTTAAAGAATACTTCTTTCGTATAGACCATCCTTTTAAACGGGAGAAACATCTTAGCGATCCGAAAAAGAACTCTGCGGCCAAGCGCCTGAACATGTTCCTGAGATGGATGGTGAGAAAGGACCAGCATGGCGTGGACATGGGCATTTGGAAAAGTATAAGTCCTGCGGAACTTTCTTGTCCACTGGATGTTCACACTGGTAATGTAGCACGAAAATTAGGATTGCTCAAAAGAAAACAGAACGATGCTAAAGCCGTGAAAGAACTCGATGATAACTTACGTCAACTAGACGCAAAAGATCCTGTGAAATATGATATCGCCTTGTTCGGATTGGGGGTTTATGAAGGGTTTTAGGCTATTTCTTCCTACTGATGCTTTTCCCCAGGTCGTTGATGCCTTTTTTCACCTCTTTCGCCTGGTCGGAGAAGTTTTCCTTCTTTTTCACTTCATCGGACAGGTCCGCAAGCTCGTTCTTTATATCGTCTGTTTTTTCCGTGAAGGATTCTTTCGCCTTTCTGATCTGCTCATCGTCATACGACCTGGTCAGTTCTGTTTTGATATCATCCGTAGCATTTCTCACTGAGCGAACCGACTTCCCAAAGAAATGGGCGATCTCCGGTACTTTATCCGCTCCAAATAGCATGACTACGATTACAAGTACAATAGTTACCTCCGGTACACTTATCATATATAACATGGTGCAAAAATAAGGTGTTTTCCCTTATAAAAAAACCGATAACCATGAATAGCTATCGGTTTATAAAGTATTGCAGGAATTCTGTGAATATTAATCTTCCTTTGAATCCTCGAACTTGTCGAAATCCGATTCTTCTTCTTCCGCCGGCCATTGATTGTTCGATTTATCGATATCGGCCGTTTCCAGATTAGGGTCAACTACGATGGACTTGATCCTTTTGTTAGAAGGAAGCGTCTTCGTAACCTTCTGGTCGTTCTTTCTCCAGACCTGTACCGGATATTTTACAGTTTCCGAGCTGCCGTCCTCATATTCATATTCTACGATAAGTGGCATCACAAGTCCGCCTGGTTTATTAAAAGTGATCTCATAAAAATATTCCGGCACCTCCATGTTCTGGCGTTCTTGTTCTGAGAAGTTGTCCATCAGGAATTCGTTCAACTTAGGAGCGTTTTCCAGCGGGTCTTTTGAGGCCACATCGGTTGAATCCTGCTCCATCTTCTTCACGTAGACCGCATTGGCCGTTCTTGGATTATTAGCGGGATCGGTGATACCGTATCTTGCCAGGAGCTCTTTCCCTTCCTTTGTAGGAGTGTTCGTCACTACGTATTCATTGACTTCTTTCACACCAATATCCACATAATCGGTCGTGTAGAACCAGCCGCGCCAGAACCAGTCCAGGTCTACCGCTGATGCATCTTCCATAGTCCTAAAGAAGTCTTCTGGCGTAGGATGCTTGAACATCCATCTTTGCGCATATTCTTTGAATGCGTAGTCGAAGAGTTCTTTACCCATGACGGTTTCCCTAAGAATGTTCAGTGCAGTTGCCGGCTTACCATAAGCGTTATTCCCTAATTGGTAAACCTGCTCTGGGTTGGTCATGATCGGTGATATATATTCCTGATCACCTTTCATATAACCTACTATTTTTTCTGGTTCTCCACGGCGTGATGGATATTTATCCCTACCGCCAATGGCTTCTGGATATTTTTTAGCGAATTCTTGCTCAGCCAGGTACTGGGCAAAAGTGTTGAGACCTTCGTCCATCCAACCCCATTGACGTTCATCACTGTTGACGATCATCGGGAAGAAGTTGTGGCCAATCTCATGGATGATAACGCTCATCATACCAAACTTGACACGATCTGAGTAAGAACCGTCCGGACCAGGTCTTCCATAGTTCCAGCATATCATAGGATATTCCATTCCCTGGTTCTTAGCATGAACAGATATTGCCTTATGATAAGGATAAGTAAAGGTATGCTTGCTGTAGGTTTCGAGTGTGCTGGCTACTACTCGTGTAGACCATTCTCCCCAAAGTGGGTTTCCTTCCTTAGGATATAAGGAAACCGCCATTTTACGTTGTCCGTTGATGTCCACGGCCATCATGTCATAAACGAACTTCCTGGAGGTCGCAAAAGCAAAGTCCCTCACCTGTTCTGCTTTGAATTCCCATGTTTTCGTGTTATTGGTCTTGTTCTTTTCATTTTCAATGGCTTCTTCCTCATTTACGATAAGAACAGGTTCATTATAGCTTTCCTGAGCTTGTTCATAACGCTTCATCATCTTATCAGAAAATACGTCTTTCCTGTTCTGCAGCTTTCCAGTTGCTTCGAGGACATGATCGGATGGAACGGTAATATTGACCTCATAATTACCAAATGGTAATGCGAACTCACCGCTTCCCCAGAACTGATAGTTCTGCCATCCTTCTTTATCGTTATACACTGCCATTCTCGGGAAGAACTGGGCGATCACATAAACATTATTATCGTTCTCATCAAAATGTTCATACCCGGAACGTGCTCTGTTCTCTACATGATTGTTCACATTGTAGTTCCATTTAATGGAAAATTCAAACTCATCGCCGGTTTCTAAGGGCTCCGGCAATTCAACGCGCATCATGGTATAATTGATCTTATAAGGTAGTGGCGTATCATCATGAGTGACCGATGCTATATTAAAACCACCATCAAACTCATCTTTCATATATTCGCTTACGAAATTCTCGGGTGGCATGACCGGAGCCATACCGCTACCGTTGCGTTTTTTTGCCGGCGAGTCCTTTTTCCTAACGTTCTGGTCCAATTGGACCCAAAGGTAGGATAAGCTTTCCGGGGAATTGTTCGTATAGGTAATGGTCTCAAAACCATTGAGAACATTGTCTTTTTCATTAAGGATGATGTCCATTTCGTAATCAGCGGTATTCTGGTAATAGTTGGGTCCAGGCGCACCTGAGGCGGTTCTGTATTGATTTGGGGTGGCGAACTCCTGATATAGCTGACGGAATTTGTTCTTATTGATGTGACCACCTTCTTTTGCTTCCTCTTGTTGCTTTTCTTTGTTCTCGCCTTCCTGAGCAAAAGAAAGACTGAAGAACATTAAAAGTGAAAGGGTTAAACTGATGCGTATGTTCATACTTGAATGATTTTTATTAATCCGCTAAAATAACTATTCACTAACGGTAAAAGCAAGCCTATTAAAAATTTAACACTCCGTTGGAACGACCTTTTTCCAATAATAAGGTCTTGGTCTTTTGGCCATTGTTCACATGGACCATGTTCTTCTGATCGTCAAAAAGGTCTATCAATATTTTATTGGTGACCGCTACTTTATCAAAAGGCTCAACGTTCTCCACGTAAAGATAGAACCTTAATTTGTCGATACGATATTCCTTTCCCAGATACTTGATCTCTCGCTGAACATTCTTTAATCGGAGGGAAAACTTATCTGCAAGGTATTTTTTGATGTATTTCTTCGTATACCGGTATTCTTCTCCTTCTACCAGGAGAAATTCCTTTTGATAACGCTTTTCCAGTAGTTGCTGAAAGTCATCCACAAACACATCACAGGTGATCTTAAGCCTTTTTTCTTCCTGGTCATAAACGATATCCGTTAGACTTAGATAGAATTTATGTCCCTGATGTTGTGTCTTAGGAACGAGCAACAGGCAAATCAATAATAATCTAAACAACATCTAGTGGATTTAGGCGTCAATTATAACTTATTTTCCCGATATGACCTGGACGTATCTACCAGAAATTGTATAAGCTCCATTTCATTGCCTTTTTTTAATAGCGGTTCATCCAGCCCGTTTTGTTCAGCATAATCAATAAAGTCGTTTATCTTTTCTCTGGGTATCTTCAGGTAAGTTAGAAAGAAATTGTTCGAATAGATCTCCTTTAAATTGCCTTTCCCTTTTTGTTGATAGCTTCTTTTAGAGCTACTACTGCCTTCTTCCGTCTCGACCAGTAATTTGAAGAGATTGACAAAGTTCAACCCATATCTGAAGTAAGACTGGTCCATCAGGGCTTTTTCGGGTGAAGTTTGACCATCCGCGGCGTATTCCTGACCGCCTGTATAGCCATAAACAATGCTTTTTGATGATTTTGTTATCGGCTGCATGGTCAAGGTCTTTATATTCCCGGCATCTTCCTTAAGGTCACCGGTCAGGTCATAAGGTCTAACGACCACCTCATCCAATATGCTTACGGACTCTTTAAGGTATATGGTCATCGTCTTATTATCAAACACTTCTTTATCCACGACCACATCAAAATCAGAATATTGAATAGAACTTATCGTTAAAGTATCATCCACTGCGGCAAATATCTTGAAATTCCCAGTTTCGTCGGTCAGCGTTCCTTTGGCTGAGCTCTTATTATAAATACTGATGTTCTCCGGGTCGTCCTTCGCAGGTACGTTTATCTTCCCTTTGATGTATTTCCTGTTGTCAATTTGGCCATGACCATAGGATATGATCAATAAAGGTACTAGAATGAGGAATATTTTTTTTAGCATATTTGTATCGTTTAGAACCATTTTATGAAAGTACTTAATTAATGTTGAATTCCCAAACAGATCCATGAACTTAAACTTATTATTAGCAAGTACGTCCAAAGTTTATGATTCTCCATATTTATCCTATTTAAAGGACGAGTTGGAAATCCTATTCAAAGACACGAAAGAAGTCCTTTTCATTCCCTACGCACGTCCGGGCGGAATCAGTTACACCGATTATACCAGGAAAGCGAGCGCATTCTTCGATACGATCGATAAAACCTGCGTTCCTATTACGGCATTTGATTATCCCAGACAGGCCGTTCAGCAGACCAAGGGTATATTTACCGGCGGTGGTAACACCTTCTTGTTGTTAAAAAAACTCTATGACCTGGACCTGATCGATGCTTTGAGCGATAGGATAAAGCATGGTTGCGCTTATTTAGGAACAAGTGCCGGAAGCAATATCTGCGGAGCTCATATCAAGACTACGAACGATATGCCTATAGTACAACCGCAACAATTCGAAGCTTTAGGAATCGTTCCTTATGTGATCAACCCACATTTCGTGGAAAAACAAGAGGGAGAAAAACATCAGGGAGAAAGCCGTTCTACCAGGTTGAAAGAATATTTAACCCAGAATAAAGAGCCAGTGGTCGCCTTGCCAGAAGGTACATGGATAAGGATCAATGGAGATGAACACCGCATTAAGGGAAAGCATTCCGCTTATCTCTTCCAACAGAGCAAAGAGATAGTTGTCCTGGAAACCGGTAAGATGATGGACCTGAACAATACCCGAAGTCAATGAGCATCATCCAGCTGTTAATAATCCATAAATAGGACTTTTGTAAATTAAAATTAATCTTACTTTTGAACCAAATTCGAATTATCAACTATGAGCGATAAGCAAGGAAAGATTACAGATCAAATAGAGCGCAAATTCCTGGAAGAACGTGTTATTTTCCTACAAGGTCAGGTGGATGGAAAATCCGCTAAATACGTTAATGATAGATTGATGTACCTGGACATGGAAGGTCATGATGAGATCAAACTTTACATCAATAGTCCAGGTGGCTATGTTACCGACGGTTTTGCCATTTATGATACCATGAAATCCATAAAAAGTCCCGTTGCTACGATCTGTAGCGGTCTGGCAGCTTCCATGGGTTCCATACTACTTTCTGCCGGTGTGAAAGGTAGAAGGTTCATCCAGCCATTGGCTAAGGTGATGATCCATCAGCCCTTAGGTGGCGCACAAGGTCAGGCTTCTAATATCGAGATACAGGCAAAGGAAATCCTCAAGACCAAAAAACTCAGCGCACAGCTACTGGCTGATAACTGTGGGCAGGACTATGAAAAGGTGATGAAGGACTTTAACAGGGATTATTGGATGGATGCTGATGAGTCTATAGAATATGGTATCGTAGATGATCACTTTAAGAACATGTAAATGTCCTTTCCGGTGAGAAAAGTCCAGGCTGATAAGGCTTTTATAGATTTTAGGCATCGATGGTTAAGAAGTGGTAAGCCCTTAGCAACAGCAAAATTCCCTGAAGACGATCATTTGGATACGTACCACTTTGCGGCGTTCGACCAAACAAAAATAATAGGTATCATTTCTTTCTTTTTGAAGAACGTTCCAGAATTTCCCTCCAGCAGGTGTTATCAATTAAGGGGAATGGCCGTGGATAAAAGCTATCGGTCAGAAGGAATCGGTACAAGCTTACTTGAATATTCCTTAGACAATTTGAAAGGTCATGATATCAATATGATCTGGTGTAATGTGCGGGAAGAAAGTATAGGTTTTTATAAGAAGAACAATTTTTGTACGAAAGGAGGGCTTTTTGATATACCTGATATCGGCACACATATATTGATGTATAAAAACCTGTAATATGAGGTGTACTCTGGTCTTTTTCCTGTTGTTGCATTGTATGGTAAACGCACAGTTATCAACTCGGAGCGAACAATTGATCGGTAAGGATTCTACCCATTTATCAGCTATAAATGGTCATTTTCTCACGCCATCAGCTGGTAAAGCTTTCCTGAGGATGAAAAAAGCAGCAGCAAAGGATGGTATCGTTATCAAGATCGTATCCGCCTATCGGAGCTATGCTCATCAAAAAACTATTTGGAATAAAAAGTACGTGCGTTATCAGGAACAAGGTTTGTCCGATGAACAGATCTTTAGGGAAATAACAGAATATTCCACTGTACCGGGAACTTCCAGACATCATTGGGGAACGGATATCGATATCATCGCTGTTAATGATAACATGCCCGACCAGAACATACTCCAGGAAAAACATTTCCAAAAAGGAGGCGCTTTCCATAAAATGTACGTTTGGCTTAAAGAGAATGCGAACGATTTCGGTTTTTATGAGACCTATACAAATGACCCTTCCCGAAAAGGTTTCAATTATGAACCCTGGCATTATAGTTTCAGACCTCAGTCCAGGGAATTCTTGAGAGTATATCTAAAAGAGCAATTGTACGCGCACTGTATAGAGCTACCGCTACATGGATTGAAAGATGTGGATCATATTTTAATAGACCAATATTTAGAACAACAGATATTAGATATCAATCCCTATTTAAAAGTAAAAGATGAATAAGATTTATCTAAGTCGATCAATGTTAGTATTTTTGAACAAAACAATTCAATATCATGGATAAGAAAGTCATCCTGGCCATTCTAGATGGCTGGGGAATCGCGGATGATAAAAGCGTCTCTGCGATAGATGCGGCCAAAACTCCTTTTATAGACCAACTATATGATAAGTACGGTCATGCAACCTTAAGGACAGATGGCAGTAATGTAGGTCTACCCGATGGGCAGATGGGAAATTCCGAAGTAGGACACATGAACCTGGGAGCTGGACGGATCGTCGACCAATTCCTAGTAAAAGTGAACAAGGCTGTTGATCAGGGAAAGATCGATGAAGAAGAAAGTTTAAAGAGAGCTTTTTCGTACGCCAGGGAAAATGACAAAAAAGTCCATTTCATGGGGCTGCTTAGCGATGGTGGTGTTCATTCTCACATCTATCATCTGGAAGGGCTCATCCATGCTGCAGACCGTGCTGGTGTAAAAAACTCATACGTCCACGCTTTTACGGACGGAAGGGATGTGGACCCTAACTCTGGAAAAGGGTTCATAGAAAGATTGAACAGAACATTAGAAAAAACACCAACTCAACTGGCAAGTATCGTGGGAAGATATTATGCTATGGACCGCGATAAGCGATGGGAAAGGACGGCTGAAGCCTATCATCTATTAGTGAACGGAAAAGGTGAAGCTTCAAATAACGCTCTTGAAGCCTTGCAAAATAGTTACGATAATGAAGTGACCGATGAGTTCATCAAACCGATCGTAATGACCAATGATAATGCTCCCGTAGCGAAAATAGATCAGGATGATGTGGTCATCTTTTTCAATTTCAGAACCGATCGTGGAAGACAATTAACGCAAGCACTCACGCAAGAAGACCTTGAAGACTATAATATGCAAAAGATGCCCTTACATATGGTCACGATGACCGAGTATGACCAGTCCTTTGGTGGTATTGGGATCATCTATGGCAACAAGAACATTGAGGATACTTTAGGTGAAGTGTTGGAACGGGAAGGAAAATCTCAGCTAAGAGCAGCAGAGACTGAAAAATATCCCCATGTTACCTATTTCTTTTCCGGTGGCAGGGAAAAACCCTTTCGCGGTGAAAAAAGGATCATGGTGGATTCACCTAAGGTAGCCACCTATGACCTGCAACCAGAAATGAGCGCTTATGAACTACGGGATGAAGTGATACCAGAAGTGAAGAACCAGAACACGGATTTCATGTGCATCAACTTTGCTAATCCAGACATGGTTGGCCACACAGGTGTTTTTGATGCGGCCGTAAAAGCCTGTGAAACTGTAGATGAGTGTATGAAAGATCTGGTGACAACGGCAGAGGAGAATGATTATTCCGTTATTATCATTGCTGATCATGGTAATTCAGATAAGATGAAGAATCCGGATGGTTCACCCAATACTGCACATACGACCAATTTGGTACCGGTCATTCTCGTGGACCCGATTTTCAAACGGATACAAGACGGTATCCTGGGAGATATTGCGCCAACCATATTGGACCTTATGGGAATAGAGAAACCCCAAAAAATGACCCAGAACACTTTATTATGAAACAATTGTTCATCATCGTCATGGGAATGTTGAGCTTTAGCAGCATCGGACAAGAAAAAGAAAGGCTTACCGGTAAGGTGCGACCAGATAAAATTGAGCAGAGCGGAGAATGGTATCGAAAGAACTATGAAGGCTATAAACCAAAGAAAAGCAAGCTGGACAGTTTTCAAGAAGCGCTACCGCAAGATGAAATACATTTTGAGATCTTCTTTGGCGCGTGGTGCCCTGATTCTCAGCGAGAAGTTCCTCGAATAATAAAGATATTCAATATGACCGGGATCAGCAAGGATCAGTATGACCTTATTGCGGTTAATCGTTTTAAGGACCTTCCTGAAGCTTATCGCAATAGAGCTGATGAGATAAAGCTGGATAGAGTCCCAACGCTCATCTATTATAAGGACGGTAAAGCGGTCAATCGTTTTGTGGAGTTTGCGCAAATAGACTTGTTGAGCGATCTTATTAAGATCGTAAAAGAAGAAGGCTACAAGAACAGTTACTATAAGGAATAATATGATATCATCTGCCCAAAAGACCATTGCCGTTGATTTTGACGGCACCATAGTTGAAAACAAATATCCGGAAATAGGCAAGCCTATGATCTTCGCATTTGAAACCCTAAAAAAACTAGAGGATGAAGGTTTTATGTTGATCCTCTGGACCTACAGGAGTGGTAAAAAACTCCAGGAAGCCATTGATTTTTGCAAAGAAAATGGAATTGTGTTCTATGCGGTAAACAAAAGTTATCCGGAAGAAGAATATACGGAAGATATCAGTCGTAAGATTCAAGCCGATATCTTCATAGATGACAGGAACATAGGTGGATTCTTAGGTTGGGGCAAGATCTATCAAATATTGACCAGGGAAGAACCGAAGATCAGGAAAAAAAAGTCCAGGGGCATCCTTGGCTCATTATTTAAAAAATAGTGCATGATCCATACGAAAACTACTGAAGAAATTGAACTAATGCGAGAAAGCGCGCTTATCGTATCAAAGACGCTTGGAATGCTCGCGAAAGAGATAAAGCCTGGTTGTATACCATTGGTTTTGGACAAAAAGGCAGAAGAGTTCATCCGTGACCACGGAGCTGAACCTGGTTTTAAAGGATTGTACGATTTCCCGAACACACTTTGTATGAGCCCGAACGCCCAGGTGGTACACGGCATACCTAACACAAAACCTTTAAATAACGGTGATATCATATCCATAGATTGTGGAGCATTCAAAAATGGATTTTACGGTGATCATGCCTATACCTTTCAAGTAGGTGAAGTTAACACAGCAACAAAAAGACTCCTGGACATCACAAAACGATCGCTTTATAAAGGAATAGATAAGTTTAGAACAGGAAATAGGGTTGGCGATATAGGTTTTGCTATTCAAAAATACACAGAACGCCATGGTTATGGTGTTGTGAGAGAACTAGTGGGCCACGGATTAGGTAAGGTCATGCACGAGGATCCAGAAATACCCAACTATGGAAAAAAAGGGCGCGGAAAAAAATTCAAGGAAGGAATGGTCATCGCGATAGAACCTATGATCAATCAAGGTAAAAAGAACATCAAACAACTTGCCGATGGCTGGACTGTTCTAACCAGGGACAACTTGCCCAGTGCTCATTTTGAACATGATGTTGCATTGATCAATGGAGAACCTAGATTGCTCTCTACTTTCGACTATGTTCACGATGCGCTGGATATAGAAACGGATGAAGAGGATCCCTTCCGATATCCAAAAAATAGTAAGGTTCACTCATAATGTTCAAAAGAAACAAGATTGCCTGAAAGCATCCCAGCTCAGTAAAATAAAAAACTGATATTGAAGTCATTGATACATTCTATCAGCTGTTTTTAGAAATGTTTAACGATGCGCAACCTCCTTTTAACTTATTTTTCTTAATATCGAAATTCTATAATCTATATTTTTGGAAATGTTTTATTTATTATGGGAAACATTAAACAAAATTTCAGTATTAAAGACCTTGAATATCTCAGTGGTATAAAAGCACATACCATCAGGATGTGGGAAAAACGCTACGGTGTGCTCAAGCCTAACAGGACGGATACGAACATTCGAACCTACAGTGTGAACGGCCTACAAAAGATTCTCAACATTGCTTTCCTGAACGAAAATGGATACAAGATATCTCGTATATCTTCCATGAACGATGAAGAGGTTAGTAAACTAGTAAAGAGAATCACTACAAGCAAAAGCAACGTAAACAGAGCTGTGCAATCAATGAAAGTGGCCATGATGAACTTCGATCAGCCATTGTTCCTAAAAACCTATGATGGCCTGTTGACAAATAAGACCTTCCGCGATATATACAAGGAAGTCTTTATTCCTTTGCTACAACAGATCGGTTACTTATGGCAGTCCAATACCATTACACCTGCACATGAACAATTCATATCCAACCTGATAAAACAAAAGTTGTTCATCAACATCGAGAACCTTCAAAAGGTTCAACCGCTCAAGGAAGATAAGGTATTTGTCCTTTTCTTACCGGAAGAAGAAATACACGACATAGGTTTGTACTACACGAACTATGAACTATTGTCACACGGATATAAGGTTATATTCCTTGGACAAAGCCTTCCTATGGAAGACCTTAGCTATCTATCAAAACTGTTCACGGAAACGGTATTTATCAGTTATTTGACAACAAAACCAGAAGATCTGGACGAATACGTTAAAAAGTTTACAAAACATATATGTACAGATGGAAAATGTGAATATTGGATATTAGGAAGAAAAGCTGAAGAAGTATTGAGCGAAGGCAAAGAACTTCCTCATCGCGTGAAGGCGTTCAGTTCTATTTATCACCTAACATTCAATTTATAGATATGAGAGAGAAAGTTGCGGTCATAGGTTCTGGTTTTTCATCATTATCAGCGGCTTGTTATCTGGCCAAAGATGGCTTTGATGTTGAGCTCTTTGAGAAGAACAATGAAATAGGCGGACGAGCACGCCAGTTCAAAGAACAAGGATTCACTTTTGACATGGGACCATCATGGTACTGGATGCCGGATGTGTTTGAACGATTCTTCAATGATTTTGGCAAGAAACCATCTGATTTTTACGAGCTGAGAAGGCTTAGTCCAGGCTATTCTATTTATTTTGGCAAAGGAGACAAGATCGAAGTCGCAGATTCTATCGATAAAATAGCTGATGTTTTTGACGAACATGAGAAAAATGGCGGAGAAAAACTTAAGAAGTTCTTAGCTGAAGCAAAAGAACATTATGATATAGCAATCAAAGATCTGGTGTATAAACCTGGCGTTTCTCCTCTAGAGCTGGTAACTCCCGTAACCGCAAAGAAAGTGAACAAGTTCCTAAGTAATATTGATAAGGATATTAATAATATGTTCAGGGACGAACGCTTAAGGATGTGGTTAAAATTTCCGGTTCTGTTCCTGGGAGCGAAACCCAGCGACACACCTTCGTTCTACAATTTCATGAACTATGCGGACCTGGGATTAGGTACGTGGCAACCCAAAGGGGGTTTTTTTGCGGTCATCAAAGGCATGGAATCCGTAGCCAATTCTTTGGGTGTTAATATCCATACTAATACCAATATCGAAAAGATAAATTGTCAGAACAATGAAGTTGATTCATTAGTGGTCAATGGGGAAACAAAAAAATTCGATAAGATCGTATCGGGTGCGGATTACCATCATACGGAAACCCTTCTTGACAGGAAATACAGACAATATTCAGAAGCCTATTGGGACAAAAAGACCTTTGCGCCCTCATCCCTGCTCTTTTATGTAGGTTTTGACAAAAAGATCGATGGGATGGAACACCATAACCTATTCTTTGACGTGGATTTCCAGAAACATGCTGATGAAATCTACAAAAACCCTAAATGGCCGGACGAGCCATTGTTCTATGCTAATTTCACATCAAAGACCGATCCAGAGACCGCACCAGAAGGTTGTGAGAACGGTTTTTTCCTGGTTCCCATAGCGCCTGACCTGACCGACACACAAGAGCTCAGGGATAAATATTTTGATATAATAATGTTAAGATTTGAAGAAATAACAGGTCAAAAAATCAGGGATCATGTAATTTTCAAAAAATCTTATTGTGTGAACGATTTTAAAGCTGATTACAATTCTTATAAAGGGAATGCTTATGGTATGGCGAATACGCTGATGCAGACCGCTTTCCTAAGGCCTAAGTTGAAAAGTAAAAAGGTGGAAAACCTTTATTTCACGGGGCAATTGACTGTTCCAGGTCCTGGCGTTCCGCCATCATTGATATCAGGTAAATTGGTCGCAGAACTATTAATGAAAAGGTCATGAAGTCAATATTTGATGATGTTTCCAGACAGTGTAGCAAAAGAGTAACTCACTCCTACTCTACTTCGTTTTCTATAGCTACTAAATTACTTGCCCCAGGCATCAGGCAAGATATTTACAATATCTATGGATTCGTTAGGTTTGCTGATGAGATCGTGGACACTTTTCATGAACATGATAAAGAAAAGCTCTTTAACGATTTTCATGACGATCTTCATAAAGCCATAACCAACAGGATAAGTCTCAATCCCATTCTCAACGCATTCCAGGAAACTGTACACAAGTACGAAATTCCTGCTGACCTCTATGAAGCCTTTATGAGCAGTATGGAAAAAGATCTCTACAAATCCGAATATTTGACACAGGATGAGTACCGTGAATACATATATGGTAGTGCCGATGTTGTGGGTTTAATGTGCCTAAAGGTATTTGTCAAAGGTGATCAGGAACGATATGATGAATTAAAAGATGATGCCATGCGATTAGGTTCCGCTTTCCAGAAGGTGAACTTCTTAAGAGACCTGAAAGATGATGTGGAAAATCTGGACCGTTCCTATTTTCCGCATGTAAACCTAAGCGCACTTGATGAAGAAAGCAAGTTAAATATCATTGAAGAGATAGAAGCTGATTTTGAAGCCGGCCTCAACGGAATATCCCATCTTCCGGTGGAGGCTAAATTAGGGGTTTATACCGCGTACATTTATTACAAAAAATTACTGGGCAAGCTCAAACAAACACCATCATTAGAAATAAAAAACAAACGAATTCGTGTTCCTAATCATCAGAAGGCAGGCTTATTGGCCAAATCTTATGTTTTTTGTAGATTGAATTTGATCTAATGAATATGATGGACATCGTTTATTACACTTTGATATTTATAGGAACATTCCTGATAATGGAATTCATGGCCTGGTTTACACATAAATATGTGATGCACGGTTTCTTATGGTCGTTACACAAAGATCATCATTTTAAGGACCACAAGCATTGGTGGGAAAGGAATGATCTGTTCTTTACTTTCTATGCGGCTGTAAGTATGTTCTTTTTCATGACCGATTATGTGCCTTATGGAATAGCCATTGGAGCTGGTATTGCCGCATACGGTGCTACTTATTTTTTGGTGCATGATGTCTTCATCCATCGTAGATTGAACTGGTTCAATAGAGCAAACAACTGGTACGCAAAGGCCGTAAGAAAAGCACACCGGAAACATCATACTTACTTGAGAAAGGATGGTGGTGAATGTTTTGGTATGTTGTTACCGCCTTTACGTTTCTTTAAATCAAAATAAATGGCGAAAGCGATCGTCATAGGCGCTGGAATAGCTGGTCTCGCAACAGCTTTAAGACTCAACAAGAAAGGCTTTGAGGTTGAAGTATTCGATGCCAATGAACATACTGGAGGAAAACTGGATGCTAAAAAGATAGATGGATATCGATTTGACCTGGGACCATCCTTGTTTACGATGCCAAATCTGGTAGACGAGCTTTTTGAGCTGCACGATAAGAATCCAGCCGATTATTTTCAGTACAAAAGAAAACAGCTATTATGTAATTACTTTTGGGATGATGGCACCTTTTTCCCGGCTTACGGTGACAACTCAAAATTCATCAAAGAGGCTGCACAGACCTTTGATGAACCAGAAAAACATATTAGCGATTTCATAAATTCGACCGAAGAAAAATATGAGCTCACGGCCCAATTGTTCCTGGAAAGCTCTTTACACAAAGTGAAGAACTATTTCTCATCTTCTACTTTGAAAGCAATACTGTCCCTGCATAAATTGAACCTGAACGACACCCTGAACCAGGTCAATCAAAAATTCTTTGATCACCCTAAATTAGTCCAGTTGTTCAACAGGTACGCCACTTATAATGGTTCATCGCCTTATCAAACGCCTGGTATCATGTCCATGATACCTCATCTGGAGATGAACAAAGGCACTTATATCCCTAAGGGTGGTATGCATCAAATCTCGCAAAGCCTCACCCGATTAGCCAAAGAAGTAGGGATACAATTCAAATTAGGGAAGCAAGTTGAAAGTATCGAGCACGATAAAAAAAGAGTGAAAGGAATCAAGACCAAAGAAAGCTATCATCCTGCAGACCTTATCGTATCTAACGCAGATGTTTACAACAGCTTTGGTAAATTGTTGCCCAAAGCCAGGCAGCCTACTAAAAACCTGAATCAAGAACCTTCCAGCTCTGCGATGATCTTTTATTGGAGCGTGGAAAGGGAATTTCCAGAGCTTGACCTTCATAATATATTGTTCAGCAATGATTATCAAGCAGAGTTCGAACATTTGTTCCATAAAAAGTCCCTTTTTGATGATCTGACCGTTTATATCAACATCACTTCCAAGGAAGAAAAGACCGATGCCCCAGAAGGATGTGAAAATTGGTTCGTGATGATCAACGCGCCTGCGGACTACGGTCAAGATTGGGATCAATTGAAAAAACAAGCTTATCGGAACATTGTCAAAAAGATCAATAAGGCGCTGGCCAAGGATATAGAGCCTTTTATACAGGAGAAGTTCTTTTGGGATCCACCAGCGATAGAAAACGCCACCGGATCCTATCGCGGTTCGCTTTATGGATCATCCAGTAATGACAAGATGGCGGCCTTTCTAAGACATCCTAATTTTTCCAGACAATTTAATAATCTCTACTTTTGTGGCGGTTCTGTTCATCCTGGTGGCGGGATCCCGCTTTGCTTATTATCAGCTAAGATCGTGGATGACCTGATTGAAGATAAAAAATGGGCATTATAAATAAGTTGGATAGAAAAACGATCCTTATCAGTTTGATATGGCTGTTCCATATATCGGCTATCATAGGTATAAGTTTGGGATATCAAGATTGGTTCGCACAGAAGACCTGGCTTAATTTGATCATCCTTAACCTATCCTTGTTCCTGATATTCCCTATTTATCAACCCAAGAACGCGCTTGCTTACATGAGCATTGCGGCCCTTGGTTTCCTGGTTGAATTACTTGGAGTGAACTATGGTTGGTTCTTCGGGGATTATCAGTATGGCGACAACTTAGGATTGAAAATTGCAGGAACGCCTTTGTTAATAGGTTTGAACTGGGCTATGCTCGTGTTAGTGACCGGTCAGATCGCCCGTAGCTTTCTACCTAAAAAATGGATGCAGGTCAGTTTTGCCAGTGGTCTGATGCTATTGCTGGATATGCTAATGGAAAAGGTCGCTCCTGTCTTTGATTTCTGGGCATTTGAAAGTGAAAATGTTCCATTGTCAAACTTTATCGCCTGGTTCGTATTTGCCCTTATTTTTCAGTTGATAGTACATGCCTTAAATAGCAAAGGTAATATCAGGGTCAGTTATCATATCTATATTGTCCAATTCCTATTTTTCTCCTATTTCTATGGCTTTTACCTATGATCACATTATAATAGGTGCAGGCGCATCGGGAAGTCACCTGGCTTTGGCCATGTTAAGCGATCCTTATTTTGAAGATAAGGACGTACTCATCATAGAAAGGTCTGAAAAAAAAGAGAACGATAAAACCTGGTCGTTCTGGGAGGATGGAAGTGGAAAATGGGATGATATCATCTATAAGCAGTGGCGCTATGCTAACGTTTTTGGACATCAGAAAGAAATCAAGATCGATCTGGAAACACTTCGCTACAAAATGCTCCGGTCAGTGGATTTTTATGCACATGCCCGGCATCAATTAAAAAAGGCTAAACCATTTACTTATGTAACTGAGAAGGTCGTTCAGGTAAAAGAAGTTCAAAACCTGGTAGAGGTGATAACCGATGATCATCAGTACAAAGCAAAACATGTGTTCGATTCCAGATTACCGGACATCAACAAAATAAAACAAGGTAATGCTACTACCATCCTCCAGCACTTTAGGGGCTTTTTCCTGAAAACGGATAAAGCAACATTTGATCCAGAACGTTTTACGATGATGGACTATCGGCTTAAAGATGAAGATTGTACGAGCTTTACTTATGTATTACCTATTGATGAACATCGAGCTTTGGTAGAGTTTACTTACTTCACCCCGAAAACCGTTGATCAAGATAGATATGATGATCACATCGATCAGTATCTGAAGGAATATTTAGGAGATCCAAATTACAAAGTGGAAGAGATCGAGCAAGGCATCATACCGATGTCCACTTATGATTTTAGTCAGCATCATTCACAGCGGATCACTAAAATAGGTACAGCTGGCGGCTGGGTGAAAGCTTCATCCGGATATTCTTTTAAATTCTGTGAACGAAAATCAGCAAGGATCGTGGATAACATCAAACAGGATAGACCGATGACGCAAGGGTTGAAAAAAGCAAAATACAAGCGTTATGATAAGATCTTCATCGATGTTCTTTATCATCAGAACCATTATGGCGAGACCATATTCTATAAGCTTTACAGTAAGAACAAAACCCGTTTATTATTAGATTTTCTGGACGAAAGAACCAGTTTTATGCAAGACCTGAAGATCATTAACTCCCTGCGATCATTCTATTTTATCAAAGCTTTCTTCAAAACGCTATTCGGCTGATCGATCTAAAATGATCGGCTGGAATGTCCGCTGCTTCCCAGCTTCCAAACATATTAATGATCTCATAGCGCGAGAACATTTCTTCTTTATACCAGCTTAGCTTTCGGGTTTTCTTTATCGCTTCTGCATGTTCGCGGCTTTTATAGGCATAATTCATCAAATCTCCTTCTTCTTCCCAAATACTGAATGTTGCCATTTCAGTGATCGGGACTTCGCCAAATCCTTTGGTATAGATCAGGCCTTTCGCATCTTGTAGCGGTTTTTGCGATTCCGGTACATATTTCCAGAAAGTGCGCAACATCGATTTTTTGATGCTCGCTCGGGTAATAGCAGCGATCATCGGTTGAGTTGTTTGTTTTTGTTGAGTTTTAAAAGGCAATTGTCCGTTCCATTGACCATGCGCTTTGATGGGATTCAAATGTAAAACAGCAATCTCACATGCTTTAATCCGATATTGATGAAAAAGATCTGATGATTGAAAAAAACGAGTCGCTGCCTGTGGACTTTCCCAAACCTGCAACAAACTATAAACCGACCAATCCGGCATCGGGTTAAAATTAGCTTTTCCGCTTCCCATTAATTTATAAAACGAGCAATGTTTTTGTTTTTTAAGATCCGCATGCGCAAACTGCATCATCCCGAATGCCCAGATTTTAGTAGGCAAACTATTGTATTTAAAGATAGAAAGCGTCACCACTTGATTCATATTGTAAAATTACGGCAACTGTAAAGTGTAACCCCAGGATTAGGCAAAATTTAATAAAGCAAAGATCCATCACTCCATTCTGAATGACAATTTCATTGCCATGCCCAGGGAAGTGCAACGACAAGCTATCTTTTGAATCTCAACAGCTCATGTCATTCTGAAGGAGCTACTAAGCGACTGAAGAATCTTTTCTTGAGAAAATATTTTTTTATGTAGCAAGATTGAAACGCTAGGCGAAGTTTGCCTGTCCGCCGGCAGGCGGGCAACTTCGCCTAAACACAACCTTAGATATTACAAACTTTCAAATCTCGTATCTAAAGGCACTTTAATAGAAACACAACTCGTTTTCTACCAATAGGATGCACCTAAAGGCGCATAATTTTTTTTTGACCGTTTTGTCATAGCTAATAAAAACAAGAAAAGGTTATTTTGTTCAAAGCTCCATTAGGAGCTATATATTGGTAGATGATTAATAATTTATTATAAATAGAGTGCTCTTAGCCAACGGTTAAAACCGTTGGCTTAATGATCATGCAAATAATATAAGAATTCGCTATGCTAAATCTGTAATAAAGCATTTACCAGTAAATCAATAAAAAATAAAACTTTTGAAGCAGCAAAAAAACGAATAAAAAGGTGCGAAATTGCAAATTTCACACAGCTTAAAACGAGAATTTTTTAATTATTCAGCGCATGGTTTTAACCATGGGCGAAATAGAATTTTAGACAGCTTTATCAGGTGGTGTAATTGAACTCAGTACATCATTATTACTCTTATTAAATTGTGGTTGAAAAATTTGAGATGAACAAATTAAATTAATAAATAAAAATGGAATTAAAATTAGTAATCGTTTCATAACATATGTTTTTTAGTTATTTAACTAAAGTAAATTTTTAATTCTATGAAAATCAGATGAATGTTTTTTTTTTACATTATTTTAACAATTGTGGAATATTTTTCAATTCTTAAATAAATTAATTTTACATATATGTTTTGTATAAAGTATAATTTTTTTTGGCTTCTGTTTTTTGTGTGTTTTGTCAATTTAAATGCTCAAGTACCAACTGTCGTTCCATTAGAACTGAGAGATCAGTATAATGGAAATTATGATTATAAAATTATAGGTAATACGTTAAACGAATTTGATAACTGGCAATCGCCGCCACCTCCCTGTCAAATGCTAACGGAGTCAACAGCTACATTAAATTTAACACCTAACCAAACAATCGAAACCGCTTATTTATATTGGTCAGGTATCGGAGATGGTACATTTGATCCGGATATAAAATTAAATGGAAACACATTTGTTGCTGATGAAATTAATGTAGTCGATCCACAACAAAACGGATTTAGTTTGTATTTTGGCGCGATTAAAAATATAACAAGCTTAGTTCAGCAAGAAGGAAACGGGCTTTATGAATTTTCAGATTTAAATTTAAATCCAATAATATTAAATTACTGCTCAACAGCTGTTTATTATTCTGGTTGGTCAATTTTAGTAATTTATAAAGAAAACTCCTTACCAACTCAACAAATAAATGTTTATGATGGTTTGGCATCTGTATATGGACAGGTTGGAGATAATACTACTTCTGCTAATATAAACATAGAAAGTCTAAATGTTGTCAATACTCAAAATGCGCGTATGGGTTTTCTTGCCTGGAACGGGAGTCCTAATTTATTTTTAAATGAAAGCATATCTTTTAATGGAAACTTATTGAGTAATCCGCCTTTAAATCCGGTGGATAACCCCTTTAATGGAACCAATTCTTATACTGGTGCTAGTGATCTATATAATATGGATCTGGATGTATTTGATATTTCTGATTATATTCA
>CAJXLO010000030.1 GCA_913056525.1 uncultured Psychroflexus sp. | reverse complement strand
ATAACAAGTGAAGAACAAGAAGTCCTTATTGCCGACCTAAACTCCTTGTTCATGCATCTAAACAGTCTAGTTACTGTTAAAGAAACCCGAATTTATCTTATTAATGACGAAAGCTCAACTCAGCATATCTCAATTTCTTTAAGCAAATGTGTAGATAGTGTTTTTCTGGAAAGCGGTAGTTTTGACACTGCTAAAGAGCTATATTTTAATGTTTTAACGGATAGAAGAGTTGAGTATTCAGAAATAGGAAAAACCGTCAAGGAAATAAAAAATAGTAAAGAGGGAGAGATTGACAAACCTGAACAAATAGGTGAATATATTAAACTGGTTATGGAGGATGCTAAAGAAGACTTTGAATTAGTTTTGGGTACAAATTGATATTCAAAAAGGAGGTTTCCCTCTTTATCTAATGTTTTAACATACTCATTTGTAAGCATCATTAGATGGTCGCCGGAGTTTGAAATTTCAAATTTTGTTAGTTCATTATTGAGTAAAGTCGCAAATGATTGATCCAGATCGTACTCATAAACTCTTTTAAATTGCTGAGCATTTAAAGAATTGAACAAGACCAAAAACATGAAAATAAAATAGTATTTCATCATTTAAAAATTTACAGTATTATGACATTCTACCTTTGAATTGACATTACAATAGTATTAATGAATTTGACATTATTAAACTCCTATTTAGCTATTTGTACTATAATTTGTATAAGCTGTACATTATTTCAATTAAGTTGAAAATCATCATCAGAATGGTGTTTAAAATCAGCTTAAATGGGTTTTTACGTATTTATAAAATCTAGGAACGGCAATTGGGTTGCTAAAGAAAACAGGAATATCAGCTTTCAGCTAAATTAATGTTTTGGTTAGTTATTATAAAATCAATTTAAAATATTAGTTAAATTTGATACAATAAAAAATTATTCAACATCATTCGAATCTCCACATCAATCAATAACCATCTGCTGAGATATAATTCACAACACCTCTGTTATGAAAAAGATTTTAATACTTTTTGCTGGCTTATTTTTTTATCATTGTCTCAGGTTAATTTGCTCAAGAATAAGCTCATGAAATTTTAAAAAGCCTATTTCAAATAAAAAGCTTTCAAAATCTTTAAAAGAAAAGGGCAGAATTTTTGTGTTCATAAATTTGGATTTTGTGATCAAAGCACCCGGAAAGCAACTGTGGCAAAATCTCCAGCGTAAAAAACATGATTTTCGCTAAAACCTTGACCAATTTGAGAAAAAGCATTCACTGGCCCTAAAAATGATGATCGATAGGTCAGTACAAGAATGGACGTCCGATCATCTTCCAGTTTCCCTATTTTTAAAAAACCATATCCAGGCCTTATAAGATCCATCCTCTCTAAAAAATTAAATTAATTGTAATTTGCATTAAATAAATCTTTGTTTACCTTTGCAATCGCTAAAATTTAAGCCATGAAAAAAGGTATTCATCCAGAGAATTACAGAAAAGTCGTTTTCAAAGATATGTCCAACGATGAAATTTATGTTACGCGTTCCACTGTTGAAGCCAAGGAAACGATCGAACATGAAGGCGAAGAGCTACCTTTAGTAAAATTGGAGATTTCCAGAACTTCACATCCCTTCTACACCGGTAAGACCAAGTTAGTGGATACTGCCGGAAGAATTGATAAGTTCAAGAACAAATATGCGAAGTTCAAGAAAAAATAATTTATCATTAAAAAAATAATAGGAGCCATAAAAGGAGTTGTTTTTCAGCTCCTTTTTTTATGACAAGATCTTTAGTCAATTTAGCGTTGATCACACTTAACATCTAATTGACATTGCCTTGTTACAACTTGACTATATTTACCCAAAATAAAACTTTTATGAAAAGGTCCATACTTGCATTACTCTTATTACTATCTTCCATCTCATACGCCCAGAACATCACTATTAATGAGTTAGATGTTGACACGGATGGTGTAGACGATAAAGAGTTCATAGAGCTCAGGACAGCTAATCCTAACACATCCCTGAACGGACACGTCATGGTGCTTTTCAACGGTTCGTCCAGTGGCGGGAACCAGAGCTATATCGCTTATACATTAGATGGCATCACCACGGATATCAATGGCATTGCCGTGCTTGGAGGTCCTGAGCTCACGCCGTCCGCAGATGAGATCCTTCCGATCAATTTCTTTCAGAATGGAACGGATGCCGTAGGGATCTATCAAGGTGATGAGACTGATTTTCCAGACCAGACCTTGGCCACCACTAACAATCTAGTGGATGCGATCGTCTATGAGACCGATGATGCTGAAAATACGACCTTACAAAATCTATTAGGCCTTTCTGAACAGATAGATGAGGATGTTAACGGGCAGAAGGACACACAATCCATACAACGAGCCAATGATGGAAGCTGGTATGTCGCTGATCCTACGCCTAAACAATTAAATGACGGAAGCGGTGTGATTTTTAAAGTAGTGGATATCAGCGTTTCTCAAAGCGTTATTGCTGAAGGGGAAGACCTGGACATCACGCTGACCAGCAGTCAACCGGTAGACCAGGATGTCAGCATAGATTTCTCGATCTCCAGTGGAGATTTTAATGACCAGGATTTCACCGGGAACTTGCAAGTGAACTTAACTACCGGAACTAGCGCAGCGAGCACGACTTTGACCATTCTTGAAGACGGTGTACAAGAAGGTGCTGAGTTCATGGATATCATCCTTGGCGATCTACCGCAAAACTTCATCCCAGACAATGATAATCTGGAAGTAGTCGTTACGGATAGTGATTTTCAGGTCGACCCATGGGGAACGCCACTTAACCCTACTTTTGATCAGGTTAGCAGTACAGCGCCAGATGATTATTACAGTTCAGCCGATGGTTTAGCGGGACAAAATCTGCGTGATGCCATACAATCCATTATAGCTGATCAAAGTGTTGTTCGTGCACATTCTTATGCCGATGCCTACAATATCATAGAAGAAGCTGATGAAAACCCTGAGAACAGCAACGAAGTTTGGATGGTCTACACAGAAGAGTCACGGGCGAAATATTTACGCCAGTCCGGAGCAGCTGGAACCGGTTTTTGGAACAGAGAACATACATTTCCCCGATCGCGCGGTGATTTTTTTAGCATTGATGATGATGATATAGCGTTTGGCATGAACACCTGGTGGACTACCAACGCAGACTCTACAAGACATGCCAATTCTGACGCACATGCCTTACGAGTAGTTGATGCTAATGAGAACGGAAGTAGAGGTAATAAACACTACGGAGATTACACCGGACCTGCTGGAAATCAGGGAAGTTTTAAAGGTGATGTAGCCAGAGCTGTATTTTATCTGGCACTTAGATATGAAGACCTGCAAATAGTCAATGGATTCCCTAACACAAACAACCAGTTAGGCGACCTGGCTACTTTGCTAAATTGGCATGAGAATGACCCACCAGATGATTTTGAAATGAACCGTAACAACGTGGTGTTCAACTGGCAAAAGAACAGGAATCCGTTCATTGACCATCCGGAACTTGTGAGTTTCATCTTTGGTGATGAGTTCGGGAACGTATGGAACGAAGACCTTAGTATAGAAACAACACCTGCAATTGATATCCTTATCACGCCAAACCCAAGTTCAGGGAATATTCGTATCAAAACGGAGCATCCGAGTGAATTAGCTATCGAGATATTTGACCTGAATGGCAAGTCCGTTAAACGGAAAAAAGTTCAACCTAACGAGAAGTTCCGTTTGGAACAAAGCCGTGGCGTATATTTCCTAAAGGTGATGATCGATGATAAGCATATCTTCAAAAAGTTGATATTGAAGTGATCTAATCTTCAGTTCCATTTTCATTCTGATGAAGATCGATCAGTGCTTCATTAAGCTCGTCATCCTCATAATCATCAATATCGAAACCATCCATAGTGTTCTGAAGTCGAGTACTTATCTTAACCAGATAGATCGTATCTTCCGTTCTAACCTCAACTGCCTCAACCATCTCATTCCTGGCATTCTTAAAGGTGATGATATCCTTATCTCCATAGCCATCAGGGTATTTTTGGACCAATAGGGAAACTATTTCCGGTGTTAATTTCTTATGGTCAACGATTACGCGTTTCATCTTAAATTGTTATAATAGCTGAGCAAACATAATTAAATATCCTTTTATCGGAACAACTTTTATTGTAATTTCTGAATATTATGGAATCTTACCAAACTATCACATAATTTCACACGGAAAGCCAGTTTTTCCTGCTGATAGACAGAGGTAAGGTAAAAGGCCCTACAAGGTTTCTCATGTTGTTTACTTTTAGAAAAATCAACATCCGCTTCTTTGATAATATCCCTGAATCGACTGGAATCTATAGCCCGAACCTCCAAAAATTCTTTAACTTCTGGAGCGATGATCTGGTCTCTGGTTTTTATTATCTGGCTGATCACGCGTGCATCAGGTCCATAATTAAAGGATACCTCTTTCTTATTCCAGAAGAACATCAATATGATAACACCAATGATGAAACCTATCCCAAAGGTCAGTAATCTTTTCGTCAAGCTCATTTTTAAAATATTAGGAGATTAGGGTCTCGGTAGGAAATATTGAACCAATTCGCAACGGATTTACTGGTCAGGACACCATGATAAGTATATAGACCGTTCCTTAATCCGCTGTCATTCCTTATGGCATTCTCTAAACCACCTTGATTACCAATGTGAACTAGATAAGGGGTGAAAATACTGCTCATAGAAATAGAGGAAGTCCGGGCATAACGCGAAGGAATATTAGGTACGCCATAATGGAAAACATCGTATTTCTTTAAGGTTGGATGATCATGGGTGGTGATCTCAGAGGTTTCTACGCATCCACCCATATCAATGCTAACGTCTATGATGACCGCATTGGTCTTCATGAATTGCACCATTTCTTCCGTAACGATCACTGGAGAACGGTTCTTTCCTTTCACCGCTCCTATCAGGACATCCGCTCTTGCAACGCAGTTTTTTAATAGGCTGGGCTGAAAGGTAGATGTGTAAACTTCATGCCCTAAACTGCGCTGTAAGTTCCTTAAACGTGTAAGCGAACTATCGAATATCTTTACATCAGCCCCTAACCCCAGCGATGACCTTGCGGCGAACTCGCCCACGGTTCCTGCGCCTAATATGAGTACCTCCGTGGGTGGAACACCACTTACATTACCAAATAAAAGTCCATTACCATCCGTAAGATTTGTAAGGAGCTCTGAGGCTATAAGTACAGTGCTTTTTCCCGCTATTTCGCTTAAGGCCTTTACGATGGGATAACTATGGTAATGGTCCTTAATGAACTCAAAGGCCAGTCCGGTTATTTTCTTTTTGGTCAATTGTTTAAAATAATCCTGGCTTCTGGTCTTTAGCTGTAATGCAGAGAAAAGAACGCTTCCCGGTTGCATCAGGGAAAGTTCATTAAAGGTAGGAGGAGCGATCTTGATCACCGTATCACAGGCAAATACCTTAGCGGTATCCTGAGTGATCTCGCCTCCGGCTTCACTATAATCATTATCGCTAAAATTAGCATTAGCACCCGCATTACTCTCTATCAGTACACGATGTCCATGAGCAACAAGGGTAGAAACAGCATCTGGTGTCAGACAAACGCGCTTTTCCTGATAGGAAGTTTCACAAGGAATGCCTATCAGAAGCTCATCCTTGCTCTTTTTCACTTCAAGCATTTCTTCCTGAGGCAATAGTTCCGTCTTTGTAAAAGGTGTTGTTGAACTCATCAAGCTGAATTAAAACATCAAATAAAATGATTTTTTCGTTCTTGCAAGATAATGATTTTCTTTATCCAATACCTGAAGATCCATAGATAATATAGTGTCGCCTATCTTGTATGATCATATAAATTGATATCAACATCCGTTACCTTCACTTAGTGACTACACTGTGACTTTTGTTAAATGTGAGGTTAAAATACCACGTCCATAGATGAATATAAAACAAGTTTTTACCTTGTTATAAAATCTAATTATCAATACTTTAGCTAAATTGACAATGGTCATTTCAAGGTGAACATTAAAGGCCGAAATTTGCAATATGTCAGATTCAAGAAATTACGCTAAGAAGTTCCTGGAAAAGCTCAACAAGAAAGTTTACAAGAAGATCAACTGGAAAAGTAATATTACGCTTTTCCTCATATCCCTCATCATCGCTTTCACGGGTGTTTATCTTTTCAAGGATGACAGCTTTAGTTTACCCCAGATCAACGTAATGTTCATCTTATTCCTGGCCATTAGCTTATGGGTTACGGAAGCCATCCCTCCGTTTGCGGTAGGTATACTTATCATAGGCTTCCTGGTCTTCAGCATGGGCTATCAGGAAGCTGAAGATGTCAAGCAATACGTGGAAACCTGGTCAGACTCCGTCATATGGCTCTTTCTGGGCGGATTCTTCCTGGCCGAAGGTATGAAGAAAACCCAATTAGATACTTCCCTGCTGAGAGCGACCGTTCCTAAACTTGGAAACCAACCTAAGTACATACTTTTGGGGTTGATGATAATCACGGGAATATTATCCATGGTTATGAGCAATACGGCCACAACGGCGATGATGATCGCTACGATCGCTCCTATCATCAATAAGTTCGGGAGGAATGCTCCGATAACGAAATCCTTATTAATAGGTATCCCTACCGCAGGTGCTATCGGTGGAATGGGGACCATAATAGGAACAGCACCCAATGCTATAGCCGTAGGTGCGTTAGAAGGCGTGGGCATTCAGGTAAGTTTCCTGGACTGGATGATCATAGGAATGCCTGTCGCGCTTGTTTTAATATTGGCCTTTTGGCGAGCTTTACTTAGTAAATTTAAGTTCAAAACCCGCGAGATCTCACTTGATTTCTTAAGCCAACCTTTACCTCAGGATAGAAAGGATGAAGATGAAAAAGAAGACCTGAAAATCGATAAAAGGATAATGATGACCGTTCTGGGACTGACGCTGATGTTCTGGTTGACCTCACAATGGACTGGTATCCCAGTCGCAGCGGTTTCTGCCGTGCCTATCGTAGGTTTGACCATGTTAGGGATCATCGATGCCGATGACGTACGAAAACTGCCCTGGGATACGCTAATGCTTGTAGCCGGCGGTCTGGCCCTAGGTCTGGCCGTACAGCAATATGGACTTGCTGATTATTTTATCAGTCAGATAGCCTTTAATGATATCAATCTATATTTGCTTTATATCGTTTTTGGTATCGTTACGGTGATTTTATCGAACATAATGAGCAATACGGCAACGGCGACGATCATGATCCCTATCAGCATTTCACTTGTTACTATGAACCAGCTTGGGGCGCCATTGGTAATGGTCATCATTATCGCTTTGAGCTCGTCTTGTGCGTTAATGCTTCCGGTTTCCACACCTCCAAACGCTATTGCTTTTAGTACGGGTATGCTAGAACAAAAAGAGTTCAGGTTCGGCGGAGTATTGATAGGTCTGGCCGGACCTTTGATCGTTATCTTATTTGTTCTAGCTACTGTTTTTATTATTCAATAAAAATTGATCTCAGTATTTTTCAGATGATCAGAAATTATATTTGAAACCTTATAAATAATCAGAAATTCACCTCCGTAAAACACCTGTGAACGCTGGGCTGTCTGTGGTGAAATAAACATCTTAATTCCTGTAAACAGAATTAGGCCCTAGCTCCACTTCTATCTCTTCTATAAAATTACCATCAATGTCGTATATCCTTACAAATCCATTAGACGCAAAATCAACAGCATCTGCAACATAGATTTCATCTCTTATCACATCAAATCCATACATCGTTCCAAATCCTGAAGTCGAATTGTAAGTTATAAATTCATTATCAGATAATGTACTATCGCTATAATCAGATCGATAAACCTTGTTTTCAAACGTGTAATAGATTTTTGAATCGGTCAGGTCTAAATTCTTAGCACCGCTAATAGCATCCGGAACACTTTGTGTATTCACGATAGATTCCGTAGATAAATCAATTTCTGTTAAATTAGAATTGCTCAACGCATAGATACTATTGTCATTTCGCTTTATACTGTTCAATCCTTCTCCTATATCCAATGTTTCGGTGGTTAATTCAGCTGGATCGATAATTGTAATCTCGCTCCCATCAAAACCATCAGCGTTCATTACATAAAGCTTTTGATCATAACTAATAATCTGTTCAGCAATGTTACCAAGCTCTATTGTATTTTCTACAGCCAAACTTTCCAAATCGATGACAGCAACATAATCATCTGTCAATGAATCGAAAGTAGCTGAATTAGTTACATAAGCTTTGTTATTTAAGACTGTTCCATACCTTGGATTTTCTAATCCGCCGGCTACTTCACCTACTTTTTCAAAGGTAAATCGATCTACCACGGTTATAAAATTACTACCACCAGATATGATATAAGCTAAACCATCATGAAAAAAGATGCTTTGAGTCAATTCACCCAAATCTTCATCAGGATTCACTTCCTGAAAGATAGATCTTTTGATCTCTGATCGGTCATCACTTATAAAAGTTATGTTGCCTACTCCACCAAATGAACCTTCGTGGAGAACCAGTTTACCATTTACAAAGTCGCCTTCGGGCGGTTCTGGCACATTCATATTGGCATCATCATCACTACAAGCGGATAATAAGATGGCAAATAAAAGACTAATTGAAATTAAATTAAAATACTTCATGTTTATTGATTTTTGGGTTAAAGTTGTAATTGGAGTCCGGTTTGAAAATGAATGCCCGGCATAGGTCTGTTGAGCACACTTTCGTAGCGAACATTAGTAAAATTATTGAGTTGAAGATGCGCTTTAATAAGTGGTTGCGAACTGATCTTTCTGCGGATAAAGAGGTTTTGCAACCAGTAATCATCTACTACAAAATCAGGGTTATGGTCCGTCCGTGCAAAAACAGATCCCGTATAATGAGATGAAACTCCTATTATCCAATTATCAAATTCAGTATTTAAGCTAACATCTGCTGAATGTTCCGGTACATAGATCATTTGCTGATCGGTCGCTTCATCAATCGATCTTGTCCATGCATAATTCAGCTGTGAAGTAAACGCTTGATCAGCAAATTCAAATTCATATTTCCATCGGATTTCCGAACCATAGGTCTTTACTTGTCTGACGTTCCCAGGACGCCAAACACCGGAATCATCCGGTAACCACTGGATCATATCATCTATGGCATTATAAAATAAACCGATATTGAACTGCATGGAAGAACTGGTAAATTGATGATTGGTCTCTACCTGATAGGACTGTTCAGCTCGCAGATCAAGATTGCCGGAACCTTCCCAGAAGAGATCATTAAAACTCGGCTGCCGAAAATTTCGAGAGACATTCAGCTTTGCCGTGTAAGCTTTTGTCGCTTGCCAGTTGATCCCAGTGCTGAACAATAGCGGACTTTCAAAACGATTAGATTGCTCGTAACGCAGGGAAGCTAAAGCTTCAAGGCCAGAAGATAAGTCGTAATTCCCTAAAACAGATAAACTGATATCATTGCGCTGACCGGATTCGATCTGCGTGCCTTCTACCCGACTATCTTCATAGTTTATGCGACCTTGCATGGCAAGCTTTTCCCATTGATACGTCAGATCATATCGAATTAAAAAACGGTCAACCTTCCCAAAAGTAGATGCATCCCGATCGATGTTTTCTACAAACTCAAAATCTTCACGGAGATAAGCCGTAGATAGAACAGATTCAAAATTTGAGGTTTGCCATATCCAATTGATCAGGTTCCTGACATCTTGATTTTCATATTTTTGTCGGGTATCGGAAGGTCTGATAAGTGCTAAATTCCTGTTTCCGTCATAAAACCAGTTGTGCAATTCAATCCGATGCTGCTTATTGATCTTATAGCCTAAAGCACTTGTGAATGTATTATGAGAAAATTCGCCGTTAAGATTATCTCTTGATCCCTGTGGGAATGGATAATCATTTTCTGATCGATTGATCGACAAACCGCCATTCCATGTCCATTTACCATTAGAAAGGTGGTTTTTATAAGCCACTTGATAAGTAGAAAAACTTCCGCCACTCAGGTGGATTTGATGTTGGCTTGTGTCATCAAATCGGATATCCTCATTAAGATGGATGCTACCACCTATTGCACCTGAACCATAAAGCACGCTTCCACCGCCTGGTTGGACCGAGATTTGATCAAACAATTGAACATTGAGCGTATTAAAATCAGATTGCGCATTGAGCTGAGAGTTAATATTTATGCCATTCCATAAAACGGCGGTCTGTTGTGCCGTAGTTCCCCGAAAAGATGGCGAGGATACCATTCCATAGCCGTTCTGTTTAAAATAGATGGCGGTATTTCGTTCCAGAACATCCGTTAATAGAATGGAAGAAGCATTGATGATGGAATCCGTAAGGACAAACTGGTCCTGACCAACACTAAAACGCTCAAATGAACTTGCGACTAAATGCACTTCGCCCAACTGCTGAATGCTATCTGTTTGTGCCTGAACACTAAAGTTCAAACAGCAAATAATGCCGATAAGGTAAATATATAAATGTCTCATAACTGATAGACCTCTATCCCGGAAGTCATCACGTTCTTTTACATCGAGGCAGGTCTCCTGGCTTGCGTCTTTACTTTTCCTTCCCGTTCACACAGTGGAAACTAAGTCTTTCAAGTAAAGCATCCCGTATCATATTGGGACTAAGCGTACAGTTGCGGGAACAGCTACTGATTATAACAGTATTCCCTTTTAATGAAGTGAACTGGAAAGTTCACTTCAACCTCAACAAATGCAAATGTATTAATAAAAAGTAGTGTAGGAAAAAATAATATTAGCCCGTTTTCAAGGTCGTTACGTCAAAAACATGAAGTTCAATTTTTTGAGCATCTAGCAATCTGAAATTTGTAACCACGCTATCCGAAATTTGCAATTTCGGATTGAGACAGGGTTCTTTAGTTTATAAAATATACAAACATAGAGCTAATATAACATAATGAGACTCCGAATAAATGCTCAAATAAAAATTCGTAGACCATCATTAATTTAAGGAACTAAGGACTCTGATTTTATTTTTATTGCTTAAAATCGCATTTTTCAGAATGACAATTGGATAAAGAAGAGATGTTTAATCAAAACTGAACATACTTGAGCGTGAGTTTCTAAACTATTGTCTCGTGTCTAAACCAAATGATTTACATTCCCAAGCCACTATCATCTAAATCCCTACTTTTGTAAAAAAATAAACCATGCACTTTAAAATGATCATGATCGGTCTGGTCTTCAGCCTACTTAGCTGTAGCTCTCCCAAAGAGGAAGCAGTTGAATTCGATAGGAAAGGATTTGAAAAAGTAGCTTTGGACCATGCGGATAATTTCAGTTTAAAAAGAAGGGAAAATGAATGGTTAATCCATGTGAACAAACCGTATCAGGATGCAGAACAGGGTTTTACATATCTTATTACGGATAAGCAGGTAAAGATAAAGCCAAAGGATTCAATAGATGAAGTGGTACGTAAACCAGTGGATTCACTGATCTGTACTTCTACGACACATATTCCTTCCTTAAAGAACCTGAGCGTCCTAAATCGGCTCGTAGGTTTTCCAGGAACGGATATGATCTCTACGCCGGAAGCAAGAAAAAGGGTGAACAACAATAGCATCAAGGAATTAGGGAAAAACGGACAGCTCAACACAGAAAGAGTGATAAGCCTCCAACCTGATGTCGTGGTAGGATTTGCCGTTTCATCCACAAATGCCACCTTAGATAAAATAAGTTCTTTTGGTATTCCGGTTGTTTATAATTCGGATTGGCTGGAGAAACATCCACTGGGAAAAGCGGAATGGATCAAATTCTTTGGTGTTCTTACGGGAAAGTTCAAAGCTTCTGTAGAATTCTATAATAAGATACAAGAAGAATATGATCAGCTGAAAGAACTAGCGCAAAAAGCAGATGAACCACCTAAGGTCATCGCCGGTGCTATGCTGAACGAACAATGGTATTTGCCGTACGGAAACAGTTGGCAAGCCAGGTTCATCAAAGATGCGAACGCGGACTATATCTACGGCTATACAGAAGGTAAGGGAAGCATTGCCCTTTCGTTCGAAAAGGTGTTCAAGAAAGCCATGGATGCTGATGTTTGGGTCGCTCCTGCCCAATACACTGCTTACGACAAAATGAAGGAAGACAACAGACATTATGCCCGTTTCAAAGCTTTCAAAGAGCGGAATATCCATGGCTTTGCAAGCACAAAGGGCGAAACCGGTGGCGTACTATTCTATGAACAAGCACCGAATCGACCAGAGCTAGTATTGAAGGACCTTATCCATATCTTTCATCCGGATTTGCTCGAAGATCATGAAAATCATTTTTTTAAACCTTTAGAATAATTGCGTAGAAGGCTCCTGTTCATCATTTTGACCGTTTTGCTTCTGCTAATGTTCGTTACGAACATCAGTTTAGGGTCCGTAGGAATCGGTCTTCTGGATACAATGCGGATATTAACAGGAAGTGAAGCGGTAAATGCGTCGCATGAATATATAATTCTTGAATATCGTTTACCGAAAGCACTGAGCGCTATTATGGTAGGTTGTGGATTATCAATCTCTGGATTATTGATGCAAACGCTTTTCAGGAATCCGCTGGCCGGCCCTTATGTGCTGGGACTTAGCAGCGGAAGTAGCCTGGGCGTAGCTCTGTTGGTCATGGGTTCAGGTCTCTTAGGTAGCAATCTCGCTGTATTTGCACAATCAAAATACGCGGTCGTACTCGCTGCGAGCCTAGGAAGCTTTAGCGTTTTATTGCTCGTCATGGCAACGCTTTGGCGCGTTAGGAACACCATGGCAATATTGATCATAGGATTGATGATCGCAAGTTTTACTTCAGCTATCGTGAGTGTACTTTCCTATTTCACTTCAGCAGAAGACCTTCAGCAATATGTTTTCTGGTCCATGGGAAGTTTAGGGAGATTGGACTGGCAAGACCTGGGAATCTTATGGACGCTGTTGATGATGGGAATATTCATATTCCTCTACTTATTAAAAAAGCTCAACGCTTTTCTCCTGGGTGAAGAATATGCCCGGTCAATGGGCGTGAACACAAAGCGAACAAGGTTCCTTATGATAGTTGTTACAGGAATATTAGCCGGAAGCATCACCGCTTTTGCCGGACCTATTGCTTTTATAGGTTTGACCATTCCACATCTGGCACGTCAATTGTTCAGTTCAGGTAATCATTTCATCTTACTACCCGCTATATTGCTCATTGGTAGTCTGGTGATGTTGCTTTGTGAAACCATAGCACAACTGCCGGGAAGTTCTTTCGTGCTTCCATTGAACGCGGTGACGTCATTTATAGGCGCGCCCATAGTTATCTGGCTGATACTGAAAAAACAAAAGCTCATATTTTGATGGAATTAAAGGCCGATCATTTAGGAATAGGATACTCCGGTAAGCAAATAGCCTTTGCGGATCGTCTGGAATTAAATACAGGTCAACTTACCGGTATCATAGGAATCAATGGATCAGGGAAATCTACCTTATTAAAGACGTTAGAGGGCAATTTAAGGCCGATAAGTGGTGAAATAAGCATCGGCGATCGTTCGATAATGGATTTTAAGCAGAGTGAACTTGCGAAGATGATGAGCATGGTCAGTAGCCGTTCTTCCATAAGTAGCGCATTAACGGTAGAAGAGATCATCCGTTTAGGGAGGCAACCTTATACGAATTGGTTTGGCAAATTATCTAAAACGGATAAAAGAATCGTAGAGAAAGCCATCAACACTTTACAGGTTAGCGACCTGAAGCTACGTTACTTTGATCGTTTGAGCGATGGACAAAAGCAAAGAGTAATGATCGCCAGAGCCTTAGCGCAAGATACACCGTTCATATTATTAGATGAACCTGTTACGCATTTAGATATGTACCATCAATCCGTGGTCTTTGACCTTCTTAGGACGATTACCCGAAAAAATAATAAAGGCATTATTTTCTCCAGCCATCAGATCAATGTAGTATTGGATATCTGCGATGAACTCATCGTTATCGATGAAGCCGCGATATATCAAAGAAGCGTACAACATTGGTTAGAAGGTGATGCGCTCAAAGGATTATTCCCTTCTGATCATATTCGTTTTGACGAAGCAACCAGGAGATTTAGATTAAAATGACCCATTTCACTCGTGCTTTGATCGAGGAACATTCATAATGATCGATCATTAACCTTTAAAAGACCTCCTGCGGAATTCGCTTATCAGGATACTTCCAGCCATCGCAGCGTTTAGACTTTCCGCACCATGGGATGATGTGAATTGAGGAATACTTATTCTATGGTCTATATTAGGATATAGCTCATCAGCGATACCGTTCGCTTCATTCCCGATCACTAACAAGGCATTTTCCGGTAATTTTTTCCTATAGATAGGTTCACCGTCCATAACTGCGCCATAAACGGGAAGTTCCTGTTTCTTCATTAAACTTTTCAGGTCGGTGTAAAACAACTTCACCCTGCTCAACGAACCCATAGAGGCTTGCACTACTTTTGGATTATAAGGATCCACGGTTTTCTTAGAACAATAGATGTTCCTGATACCAAACCAATCGCATAAACGTATCAAAGTTCCCAGATTACCCGGGTCATTGATGTCTGATAATATCAGGGAAAGTTTGCTGGGTTTAGGCATGGGTTCATCCATTATCCGAAAAACACCTAAGCCTACCTGTGGTTTTTTATAAGAACTGATCCTGGCCAGATCCTTCTCGGAAATGATCTCACAGTTTTCATCTTTTGTAGAGAACAAGTCAACGGTCGAATATAATGTATGTAATCGATAGTCGCTTTTGAGGAAGTCTTTGATGGATTTGATCCCTTCAACGATAAATAAGCCTTCTTGATAGCGGTATTTTTTTTGTTTGAGCCGATTTATGTCTTTAATTTGTTGTTTTGATAGCATTATTTAAACCTTGAAGCTAAATTACTTGAAAAAATCGATCCTCAAAATAATTTTTATCCTGCTTTTTCTGGGTCTTATCTTTTCATGTGGTTCTACTCGAAAGCTTAGTGAAGATGAATTCTTACTTTTAGAGAACGATCTTGAAGGTATAGATAGCGTATCCAAAGAAAGGGACCTAAGGTCACTGCTTGAATTAGAACCAAATGCTTCCATATTTGGTTTTCCGCTAAGGTTGAACATCTACAACCTGGCCAAAGAAAATCCCAGGGATGCCTTTGAGAAATGGATCGATAAAAAAGATAAACGACGTCAAAGGTGGGAATCCTTCCTGTCAAAAAAACAATTGTACAATCTTAAAAAAGCTTATATCGATCTTCAGAACAAGATAAAAGATGCCGGCGAAGCACCTAGCGTAGTAGAAGATGACCTTATCCTGTCATCTAAGGAAAACCTGGAAAAGTATTACTGGAATCATGGATGGTTCGATGCGGAAATCGATCATCACGTTGAAATGGATAGTACTAAGCAAACAGCCCGTATAAGTTATAAGATAAAGCCTAAAGAACCATATAAGATAGATAGTATTAAGATCAGTATAGATTCTAAGGATGCTGATTCTATTTATCGATTGAACAGGAAAAAGAGCTTTATAAAGAGCGGTGACCAGTTCCTACTTAAGAATTTTGATGAGGAAAGAAATAGGATCACGGAAAACTTCAGGCGTAACGGATTATATCATTTCAATAAAGAAATGATATTGTTCAATGCGGATACGCTGAAAAGGGAGCATAGTATTGATGTTGAACTGGTCATTAAGGACAGGCAGGTAACTCGTAATGACAGCACCTATCGCGTTCCCTATCAAGTAAGGAAGATCAGTGAGGTCAACCTGTTCACCGACCATGAGCAAAAATCCCGGGTCTACAAAGACAGTGTTCATTATGAAGGATATACGATATATGGCAAAGATGGTATCAAATTTAAACCTGAGGTCCTGACCGATGCGGTTTTTATCAAAAAGGGCGACGTCTTCAATGAAGAGAAAAGAAGTCTTACTTACCAAAGAATTGCCAATATGGGCATATTCGATTATCCATCTATAAGGTATCAGGTAGATCCCAGGGATGAATCCGGCAGATCGCTCATCGCTAATGTACTTTTAAGCTCAAAGAAGCGATTTGGTTTTGAATATAGCAGTGATATCATACAAAGTAACATTCAGGACTTCGGGATAGGACTGAACACTTCCTTTCTGGTAAGGAACCTATTTAAAAACGCTGAGACCCTTGAATTATCCGGAAGAGGGAACTTTGGCAGTTCTAATGATGTTTCAGCTGATGATAGCCGATTCTTTAATATATCTGAGTTCGGTCTTGACCTGTCATTGAACTTCCCCAAGATCAAGTTCCCCTTGAACACATCATCCATCATTGATAATACAATGTCGCCCTTCACCAGATTTAGTCTGGGTTTCAGCACGCAACAGAACATCGGTCTGGACAGGCGTAATTTGAACGCATCTTTAAGTTATCGGTGGAAATCAGCCAGCAAGATATCGCATCAGTTAAGCCTGGCAGATATTGAATTCATCAACAACCTCAATAGTTCAAACTATTTCAATGTCTTCCAGAATTCTTTCAATAACCTTAACCGTATCGCACAGGATAACAGCGACCAGGTGGATCCTGCTTTCTTTAATGTATCAACCGAAGACCTTCTGGTGCCTGAGGGTACTCGAGGGTTCATCAACAGTTTCAGGAACGGTGACCTGGAACTGGACCCACAAGATCAACAAGATATGTCATCCATTGTAGAAAGAAGGGACAGATTGACAGAGAACAACCTGATCATCGCATCAAATTATAACTACAACTTTAGTACGAAGAAAAACATAGATGATAAGGATTTTTCGCAGTTCAGGTTAAAGCTCGAGCTGGCCGGAAATCTATTATCATTGCTGAGCAGTTCTTTAGGACTGGAAAAGAACGAAAGGGATAATTATCAATTGTTCAACGTGCAGTTTTCGCAGTACGCAAAGACCGAACTGAACTTTATCAAACATTTTGACCTGGGAAATGATCAAGTGTTGGCTACAAGAGCCTATAGTGGAATAGCGCTACCTTATGGTAATGCGAACTCTATTCCTTTCATCAGGAGCTTTTTTGCCGGCGGACCGAATGACAACCGAGGCTGGCAACCTTATGACCTGGGTCCAGGAAGCACAAACGGTGTGAACGATTTCAATGAAGCCAATTTCAAATTAGCCTTTAATGCCGAATATCGTTTCAATATCCTGGGCAGCCTTTACAGTGCGTTGTTCGTTGATGCCGGCAATATCTGGAACGTAGCGAACAGTGTAACGGACCCCGATGCTGTTTTTAATTCGTTCTCAGACCTTTCTGAGCTTTCTATCGCGAGTGGTTTCGGTCTGCGATATGATGTACAGTTCTTTGTGATCCGTGTAGACCTGGGTTTTAAGACCTATAATCCAGGAGAACCAGGTCAAAAATGGTTCAGGGACTACAATTTTGCGAATACGGTGTTCAACTTTGGTATAAATTATCCGTTCTAATCATTTCATTTTTAAATTATTATTCTAATACTACGATCCGTCTTCATTCAACACTTCCTGCTAAATAAATTTGAGACTTAATAAGTTTTTTTAAATTTACAACCTAAAACAAAAAATATGAGTCATTCGATAAGACCCGGAGTTGCTACCGGAAAAGAAGTCCAGGAGATATTCAAACATGCAAAGGAGAAGAAATATGCACTTCCAGCGGTGAATGTTATCGGTTCTAACTCCATAAATGGTGTTTTGGAAACAGCTGCTGAGATCAATTCTCCAGTAATCATCCAGTTTTCTAACGGAGGATCAAAGTTCAATGCAGGTAAAGGTTTATCCAATGATAATGAAAAGGCGGCTATCCTGGGTGCGGCTACAGGAGCTAAACATGTACACGACCTGGCAGAAGCTTATGGTGCTACGGTGATCATGCATACGGACCATTGCGCAAAAAAATTATTACCCTGGATAGATGGTCTGCTGGACCATGGCGAAGAATATTTCAAGTCCACAGGCAAACCACTCTTCAGTTCCCACATGATCGATCTTTCTGAAGAACCACTTGAAGAAAACATCGAAACTTGTAAAAAATACCTTGAGCGAATGTCCAAAATGGGAATGACCCTGGAGATCGAACTCGGCGTAACAGGCGGTGAAGAAGATGGTGTGGACAACACGAACGTGGATGCATCGAAGCTTTATACACAGCCTGAGGAAGTGGCCTACGCTTACGAAGAACTTTCCAGGGTAAGTGGTCAGTTTACCATCGCTGCGGCCTTTGGGAATGTCCATGGCGTTTATAAACCAGGTAATGTGAAATTAAGACCAGAGATATTAAAACAGTCTCAGGAGCATGTTTCTAAAAAATATGGCGTTGAACATAATCATTTGGACCTTGTATTCCATGGCGGAAGCGGATCGTCCTTAGAGCAGATCAGGGAAGCTATAGGATACGGCGTTATCAAGATGAACATAGATACCGATCTTCAATTTGCCTTTTGTGAAGGTGTTAGGGATTACATGATAAACAATCAGGAATATGTAAATACGCAAGTAGGTAATCCTGACGGTGATGACCTTCCTAACAAAAAGCACTATGATCCCAGAAAGTGGCTTCGCGAGGGAGAAATCACCTTTAAAGAAAGGCTTAAGGTCGCTTTTGAACATCTGAATAATGTGAACGTACTTTAATGTACTATTTTTTTATAAATTGGACGATACTAAAATAATAACACGAACAAATGGCTTGGTTTAGAAGAAAGAAAAAAGGAATTCAAACACCTACTGAGAATAAAAAGGATGTTCCTAAAGGATTGTGGTATAAATCACCTACTGGCAAAATAGTGGATTCCGAGCAATTGGCGAAGAACTTCTATGTAAGCCCGGATGACGATTATCATGTAAAAATAGGAAGCGAACTTTATTTCAAATTGCTCTTTGACGAAGGGAATTACACGGAACTGGCAGATAGCCTTCAGTCCAGGGATCCGTTAAAGTTCACCGATACCAAAAAGTATACAGACCGTTTAAAAGAAGCTCAGAAGAAAAGCCAATTAAATGATGCCATACGCATTGGTGTAGGAAGGTCTAAAGGAAGGTTTCTCGTAATCGCCGCCATGGACTTCAAGTTCATTGGTGGTTCAATGGGGTCTGTTGTTGGGGAGAAGATCTCTCGTGCAGCTGATTATTGTTTAGAACATAAAACCCCTTTAATGATCATTTCAAAGTCCGGTGGCGCCAGGATGATGGAAGCTGGTATCTCGCTGATGCAATTAGCAAAGACATCAGCTAAGTTAGGGCAATTGTCTAAAGCTAAGATCCCTTACATATCCTTATGTACGGACCCAACGACTGGTGGAACATCAGCATCTTATGCCATGCTAGGCGACATCAATATAGCTGAGCCAGGAGCACTCATAGGATTTGCAGGACCTCGTGTGGTAAAGGACACTACTGGTAAGGACCTTCCTAAAGGATTTCAGTCTGCTGAGTTCTTGAAGGAAAAAGGCTTTCTGGACTTCATAGTTCACAGGAAAGACCTGAAGAACAAATTGAACCTTTACCTTGACCTGATAGAGAACAGGAAGGTTAGGGAATAAAGGTTTTTATCTAGTCGTGTCCTTCTAAGATATGAAATTTTAGATATAAGATTTTAGATAAAATTTAAACATCTCATTATCAATAATATAAATATCAAAAAAGTAATTCATTAGCGTTCTATCGATCTTGTACTATAGCAAGGTATTATAAAATTAAGATCTCAAAACGTTCATTATAAGTACAAAGCATGGGTTTCATGAATTTTAAATCGGACAAAAATGGTTTTTATCAGTAAAAAGTTAACCAGGAAGGGAATTATTCACCTGTAATAATAAATTGCAATTTATTTTCTTACATTTGCAACTTTGATAGAAAAGCTATCAATACATAAAAATCATTGAAATAATATTGGCATGTATTTAAACAAAGAAGACAAGCAAAAGATCTTTGCCAAACATGGTAAGGACAAGAATGACAGTGGAACAGCAGAAGCTCAGATCGCTTTATTTACCAGAAGGATAGAAGCGATATCAAATCACTTAAAAACGAACAAGAAAGACCACAATTCAAAAAAAGCGTTGGTCCAACTAGTAGGTAAACGAAGAGACTTACTTAATTATTTGGTCAAAAAGGACATCACAAGATATAGGAACATTATTAAAGAGCTTAAACTAAGAAAATAGATGAAAAGGGGCTTTTACAGCCTCTTTTTTTGATTATTGGCTTTCTTTAGATCATAGACGAAAAGACAACCTACTACACAAAAAAGTTTATCGATAATCGATAAAAGCCTAATCAAACAGAAAATCATGATTCCAGAAACAAAAAAAGAGATCATCACCTTAGATGATGGTCGTGAAATTACCATAGAAACCGGAAAGCTCGCAAAACAAGCTCACGGTTCCGTAGTGGTACGAATGGGTAAGACCATGCTGCTTTGTACAGTAGTATCATCTTATCAAAAGAGCAACTTGGACTTTTTCCCATTAACAGTAGATTACAGAGAAAAATTCGCCGCTGCAGGACGCTACCCAGGCGGATTCATGAAGAGAGAAGCAAGACCCAGTAATGAGGAAATCCTTACCATGCGACTTGTGGACAGAGTTCTCAGACCTTTATTCCCTAAAGACTATAAGTTCGAGACACAGGTAATGATCCAGTTAATGTCCTATGATGATGAGGTAATGCCCGACGCGCTGGCAGGTTTAGCAGCATCTGCGGCCATACAGTTATCAGATATCCCATTTGAGCATCCTATATCAGAAGCTCGCGTAGGTAGGATAAATGGTGAGTTCATCATCAATCCTAGTAAAAAGCAGCTTGAAGAGTCTGATATCGATATGATCATTGGAGCATCAGAAGATAGCGTTGCCATGGTAGAAGGTGAAATGGACGAATGCTCTGAGGAAGAAATGGCTGAAGCCATCAAATTCGGTCACCAGGCTATTATCGAACAATGTAAAGCACAAAGGAGATTAGCGGAAAAGCGTGGATTAAAAGAAATAAGAGAATACGAGACCGAAGTAGAAGACGAAACGCTTAAAGAAAAGATTTTTGATAAAGCTTTTGATACATGTTATGCGATAGCTAAACAAGGTTTAGGTAAGAAGGAAAGATCTCTAAGATTTTCAGAACTAAAAGAAGAAATTAAGTCAGAATATACGGATGAGGAGCTTGAAGAGAAAGGAAGTCTGATAAGTGCTTACTTTGGGGAAGCACAGAAAGAAGCGATAAGGAAATTAACATTAAAGGAAAATGTAAGACTTGATGGAAGAGCCCTGAACGAGGTACGACCTATATGGTGTGAAGTTAATTACTTGCCTTCCACCCATGGTTCCTCCATTTTCACCAGAGGTGAAACCCAGGCTTTAGCAACGGTCACTTTAGGAACTTCCCGAGAAGCTAATGTAGTGGACAATCCAACCCTTCAGAGCGAAGAAACATTCTATCTTCACTATAATTTCCCGCCGTTTTGTACGGGAGAAGCTTACCCGATAAGAGGAACTTCAAGAAGGGAAGTCGGTCATGGAAATCTTGCACAACGCGCATTAGAAGGTATGATCCCTGAAGATTGTCCTTATACAGTACGTGTGGTATCCGAAGTATTAGAATCCAATGGTTCTTCATCCATGGCGACCGTTTGCGCAGGTACGATGTCGTTGTTAGATGCCGGTATACAACTCAAGAAACCCGTGTCTGGAATTGCCATGGGCTTGATCAGTGACGGTGAAGAACATGCTGTACTTTCCGATATCCTTGGCGATGAAGACCACTTAGGTGATATGGACTTCAAGGTCACAGGAACAGCCGATGGTATCACCGCGTGCCAAATGGACATCAAAATAAAAGGGCTTTCATATGATATCCTTGTGAAAGCATTGAAACAAGCAAGAGAAGGTAGGTTACATATTCTGGAAAAGCTCAATGAGACCATTGATGCTCCCAGGAAAGAACCTAAAGAACACGCTCCAAAGATCGTTACTCGTTCTATTCCAGCAGAATTCATAGGTGGTTTGATAGGACCTGGAGGAAAGACCATACAGGAACTACAGAAGGAAACAGAAACGACCATCGTAGTAAACGAAGATGAAGAAAATGAAAGAGGAATAGTAGAGATCATGGGGACGGACCAAAATGGTATTGAAAAAGTACTACAAAAAATAGATGCCCTGACCTTCGTCCCGGAAAAAGGGAACACCTATGAGGTGAAAGTGATCAAATTATTAGATTTTGGTGCTGTTGTCGAATATACTGAAGCTCCTGGAAATGAGGTCTTGTTACACATTTCTGAGTTGGCATGGGAAAGAACCGAAAACGTAACGGATGTTGTCCAATTAGGAGATATTCTAGAGGTCAAGTATTTCGGTATAGACCCAAGAACAAAAAAAGAAAAAGTTTCCAGGAAAGCTCTCATCCCTAAACCGGAACATCTTAAGAACAAAAAATCCAATAAAAACCAATAAGGTATTTATTATTTAACCCGAACAACTGAATTGTTTATGTATTGTAAAGATATCATATTCAATTCAGTTTTTTTGGTTTTATGATGAAATAATAAATTGATTTTCATAATTTTAAAATTTTAATAAAACTGTTCATATGAAAGTACTTGTAATAGGAGGTGGAAACATGGGGCTGACATATTCCCAGGGAATGGCAAAATCATCATTGCTCAACAGAAAAAAGTTGATGATCTATGACACATCAACAGAAAAGCAAGAATCGTTAAAAGATGATGGGCTTTTCGATGTATATGATGACCTGGAAAGATGTTTACCCGATGCAGATATCGTATTCATAGCGGTCAAACCTTATCACTGCGATGAGCTTTTCCCTAAGATGAAACCGATGTTGAACTATCAGCAGATCTTTGTTTCACTTATGGCAGGCGTGACCATCGGCAAGATCCAGGAAGACCTTGGCGTAAAGAAAGTTGTTAGGACCATGCCAAACCTTCCGGCCAAGGTAGGTTTAGGAGTAACTTCTTATACAGAATCTGAAGAGGTAACTCGCGTTGAACTACTTATGGTAAGAAATCTCCTGGATACGACCGGTGAATCTATTCGCGTCAAGAATGAGAACTTTATCAACGCATCAACAGGAATATCCGGAAGCGGTCCGGCCTATGTTTTTTATTTCATGCAGTCCATGTTAGCAGCGGCCAAGAAAATGGGATTCTCTGATAATGACTCAAAGGTCCTGGTAAGCATGACGTTTGAAGGAGCTGTGAAGCTTTTTAACGAATCGGATATCACACCCTTGAAATGGATGGACCGCGTAGCATCTAAAGGTGGGACAACTCGTGCTGCACTTGACTCCATGAAAGATAATAATGTGGAAAAGTTAATAGAAGAAGCCGCTTATGCCGCTTTTGACAGAGCAGTTGAGCTTGGTGAGGAATAAATTCAACTCTAATAGATAATTATGCATAAACAAAGAATAGTCGTCAAGGTTGGGACGAATGTGATGACCAATATAAATAATAGAATAGTAGGTCCGATACTCAAGAACCTGGTAAGACAGATCGCCTATATGTACGAACGCGGCATCATAACCGTCCTTGTATCATCTGGTTCCGCTATTGCAGGAAAGGAAGTCCTTGGCTCATCTGAAGCAGACGATGAAACTACACGAAGACAGATCTACTCTTCCGTAGGTCAACCTAGATTAATGAGACATTATTATTCCATGTTCCATGATTATGGCATGAGATGTGCACAAGTTCTGGCTACTAAAAGAGATTTTTCGCCCGGGAAATATCGCGAGAACATGATCAACTGTTATGAAGGTCTATTAGCTGAAGGAATCGTACCCATTGCTAATGAAGACGATGCGGTATCCTTGTCCATGTCCATGTTCTCTGATAACGACGAGCTAGCAAGTCTCGTAGCTGAATTGGTGAATGCTGATAAGCTTATCATGTTAACAGACATAAATGGTCTGTACACGGGGCATCCTGATGATGATGACACTAAGTTGTTACATAAGGTAAAAGTTCATCAGAACGTAGAGAAGTATGTACAAGAAAATAATAAGGGCGAAGGCGAAGGCCGAGGTGGTATGGAGTCTAAGTTAAGGATTGCCAAATCCACAGCATGCAAGAACATTCCTACATTTATCGCTAACGGAAAAGAAGATGATATTCTTATTGATATCTTAGAAGGAAAGCAAGTAGGAACTCAATTTATTGTTTAACTAAAAAAATAACTTTTATGAAATTATTGGATAGTAAATTAAAAGACGAAGTGTTACAATCTATGATCGATGCGCTGAATAAAAACAAGCATGGCATCATAGAAGCCAATAAAAAAGATCTGGATGCATTCAATAAGGATGATCAGGCATTATATGATAGGCTTATTGTCAATGAAGCCAAGGTAGATGATATGATACGCGCTGTCCAGGAAGTCAAGGACCAGGATGATCCAGTTGGAAAAATGAAATCTTCAATAAGATTAGATTCTGGACTAGAGATCATCAATAAGACCGATCCTTTTGGAACGATACTCATTATCTATGAATCCAGACCAGATGTGACCATAGAAGCCGCCGTTCTTGCTTTCAAGGCTAATAACAAAATATTGCTAAAAGGCGGTAAAGAAGCCTATCACTCGAATATAGCCTTAGAACAATGTTGGCACGAAGCATTAAAAGCAAATGGAGTGAGTAAGGATTGGATAAACCTGATGCATCTAGACCGTAATGCAACTCAAGAATTCCTAAGGAATCCAGATGAAAAGCTAGACCTTATCGTACCACGAGGTGGGGAAAGGTTGATAGGCTTTGTGAAGGAACATGCCCAATGTGCCGTGCTCGTCAGTGGTAGAGGCAACAATTTTCTTTATGTAAGTCCTAGTGCGGATTGGGAAATGAGCAAAAAGGTCATCATCAATGCTAAAACTGACAAAATATCAGGTTGCAATGCGTTAGACAAAGTACTATTAGATAAAAAACTCCCGGACCTGTCCACGAAAATAAAAGATCTTGTCAAAACTATGGAAGCTGCTAAGGTAAGTGTCGTGGGCGATGAAACTGTTGAAGCACATACGCAGAATGTAGAAAAGATTGAAGATAATGCTCTATGGAAAGAGGAATTCCTGGCAATGAAAATATTGATCGCTGTTTGTGATGATATTGATGATGCTATAAAAGTAATCAATGAAAATAGCGGTAAACATTCTAGTGTGATCATGACCTCGGATAAGAAGGAAGCGGAAAAATATATGCAAGAAATAGATGCGGCCGCAGTTTATCAAAATGCGTCATCAAGGTTTACAGATGGTGGTCAAATGGGCGTTGGTGCTGAGCTAGCGATCAGCACAGACAAGCTGCATCATCGTGGTCCTTTAGGACTTGAACAATTAGTTACGAACAAATATTATGTGTTCGGCGATGGTCATATAAGGAACAGTTAACAAATTTGTACCCTTGTATGGATGTAAACAATACAGTTGACGATAAAAGATTAGTCTTGTCCGACTAAGATATGAGATTTTAGATATAAGATTTTAGATAAATTTTAAACATCTCATTATCAATTATGTAAATATCAAAAAAGTAATTTATCAGCGTTCTATCGATCTTGTACTATAGCAAGGTATTATAAAATTAAGATCTCAA
>CAJXLO010000029.1 GCA_913056525.1 uncultured Psychroflexus sp. | reverse complement strand
TCAAAGATATCACCCGCAAAAATACTAGCTTCATCACCACCGGTTCCGGCTCTAACTTCTACAACCGCATTTTTAGCGTCTTCCGGATCTTTAGGAATGAGCATAAAGCGGATCTTTTCTTCCATCTCCGGTAGTGCCTCCTCAGCTTCTTCAAGCTGTAATTTTGCCATTTCTACCATTTCCTCATCCTCATTAGCTTTGATGATCTTTTCTGCTTCTTCTTTATTGTTCAGTAACGTTATGTACTTATCACGTTCTTCCATCAAATCCTTCAGCTCTTTATATTCTTTGGTCAACTCCACATAACGCTTTTGATCGCTGATGATGTCCGGCTGGATAATGAGATCGCTTACTTCATCAAAGCGTTGTTTTATGACATTTAATTTATCTATCATTCAAATCTAGTTTAGCGCAAATTTACGAGAAAAAAATTGCCGTCATCATAATAAGACCGTCACGCCTATTCCCAGTTGCTGTTTCCATTGGACCTTTGGACCTTCTAAAACTGTCTCTCCATCTTCATTTTCCGCTCTTGTCTTTATATCATCATCATATCTGATGTGAGACCCTAAGCTGGCTTTCACATACTCATTGACCTCGAATTCAAAGTTCAGTTCCCAGTCCACGTCGATATTGCCAAAGTTATTGAGATAATCCGTGTATAAGCTCAGCCTTGTAGAGGCCTTGATATTATTGAATATTTCTCTTTCGTATTCATTATTGATAAGGATGCCAACTTCATGTCTGGCGTTCCTCCCTGGTGTTATAATATTACCCTCATCATCCGTGACGGCTTCTTGGACGCCGAACGCACCCTGATCGGCCAGCCGATCACTGAGCACAAACGTGGACTTTTGAGTTAAAGGCGATAAATTGAGCTTGAGCTTTTTTTCTGGAAGATTGAACTCAGCTCCCACACCAACGAACAAATACCCGGGCGACATGAAGTTTGAGATGAACTTATCGCGGTCTGGATAGTTGTAACCCTTGGTAAATTGACTCTTAAAAGATGCTCTTCCGGTATAGTACCAATTTGACGTACTACTGAACTTATAGCCTAAACTGCTCACCAGCTCCAGGTCATCGTCTGTTTTTCTTAGCGATTGCCCGCTTTGTTTGTTGATCCCGTATCTAATGATCATTTCGTTGTTCCACTGAAAAAGCCCCTTTTTGTAATTTCTCTTGATATTGATGCCCAATAAGCTGGAAATAGAGTTGGAACCACCAGCATTCCAGTTGACAAAGGCAAGTTGAGATAGGTCCAGCGATAATTTATTAAGATGCGACCAGAAGGTGTCCGGTGTTTCTACAGGTATTAAATAGTTAGGGTCCAATTGCATGGGTAAAAGCTCAAAAACGGAATTGACGAACCGAACAGGTTTGTGTTCGGTAAGGAAAACCTCTAAAGGTCGTTCTTTGAAGCCTAATGGGTTCCGCTGAGCGTCAATGCTATGAACCAAGCAAGCCGTAAAAAGAACCGCCAAAAGATATCTCATCCTGAATTAATGTTATGAATAGCTAAAACTCCCTTTATCGGATCTTATGGTCAATTGCTTTCCATTTTCGCTAGCTTCAACATGGCCAATGACTTTTGCATCCACTGCAAATGAACCAGCAATTCTACAAATATTATCTGCTTGTTCTTCCGGCACATATAACTCCATACGATGGCCCATGTTGAACACCTGATACATTTCCTTCCAGGAAGTTTGGCTTTCTTGTTGTATCAGTTGGAATAACGGCGGAGTTTCGAATAAGTTGTCCTTGATCACATGAAGGTTCTCTATAAAATGTAAGACCTTGGTTTGTGCGCCACCACTACAATGGACCATCCCATGTATATCTTCTTTAGGGATATTTTCAAATATACTTTTAATGATCGGTGCATAAGTGCGCGTTGGCGATAGAACGGCTTTGCCGATATTTAATGGAAGTTCATCGATCTTATCTGTAAGTGCCTTGCTGCCTGAATAGATGATGTTTTCAGCTGTATTTGGATCAAAACTCTCCGGATATTTTTCAGCTAAGTATCGATTGAATACATCATGTCTTGCTGAGGTCAATCCATTACTACCGATGCCGCTGTTATATTGATCCTCATAAGTGGCCTGACCTGTGGAAGATAAACCTACAATAACATCACCCGCTTGAATATTTGCATTATCTATTACTTCCGATCTATTGATCTTAGCAGTAACCGTAGAATCTACGATAATGGTTCTGACAAGATCGCCTACATCAGCGGTTTCTCCACCGGTAGTATGGATGTTCACGCCATACTGACGCAGGGAATTCGCTAATTCTTCCGTGCCTTTAATAATAGCAGCGATAACCTCACCGGGAATTAAGTGTTTATTTCTACCTATGGTTGATGAGAGCAGAATTTGATCCGTAATACCTACACAAAGCAAGTCGTCAAGATTCATCACCAATGCATCTTGCGCAATGCCTTTCCAAACGCTGAGGTCTCCAGTTTCCTTCCAGTACAGATAAGCTAATGATGATTTTGTTCCGGCGCCATCGGCGTGCATCACAAGACAGCTATCCTCGTCCTGACTTAAATGATCAGGCACGATCTTACAGAAAGCCTTTGGAAAAAGACCTTTGTCTACATTGCTTATAGCTTTGTGTACATCATTTTTTGAAGCGGAAACCCCGCGCTGATCGTATCTATTCGTTGTCTTGGCCATTTACACAAAAAGTTTTGCAAAATTACGAATTAATTTATCGTTATTATAAGCTTCATTCCGATAAATCGAATGGGGTTGATAAGGCAACTATTTCATTTTCAGAAGCGCAATAAAACCTAGTTGATCTCTCTGATATATTTCTAACAACAATGGTCTTACTTTTACAATGAAATTGCATCTCTTTCAGTTCTTTCTGCTATAATGTAAAAATTAGCGGAATGATAAAAGAACAATTGAACAATGACGTATTGAAAAACCTTTCTGTCACTTCAATATAAAATTCATAAAATCGATCAACTATGCTTTGTCATGTCTATTAGATAATGAAAAATAGACGGTCCAGGAAGATGCTAAGCAACGTTTTAGCCATTCCGAAGTTATCCGCTTTTTGAAGGAAGAAACCCTTTGCAAACGGATGAACTTAAAGTAAAGTTTTAATGAAAAAAGACTGCATTTCTGCAGCCTTTAGTATTCAGTAATAGATCGATGCTGAGCTTTATCTCGTAAATATCATTTCCCTGTATTTAGTTAACGGCCATAATTCATCATCAACGATAAGTTCAAGCTTATCACAATGGTATCGGATGGTATCAAAATACGGCTTAACCTCGTTGCAATAAGCATAGGCTCTATCTGTAGCATCTTCTATGTTATTGGCCTTCTTTCGCGCCTCGATCATGTCCTGAACGTTCTTGTTGATCTGACTTACATGACCTGAGATTTCCTTGATGATGTTCATCTGTTCGCGGGCCATTTCATCAAAGTCTGCTTCAAAGATCGCCTTCATGCCTTGCACGTTCTCTATCAATTTGTTTTGATATTCCAGTGCAGTAGGGATGACATGGTTTCTTGCAATATCGCCTAGTGTCCGGCCTTCTATCTGTATCTCCTTGGAATAATCATCCATTTCTATCTCATATCTGGCCTCCACCTCAACCTTGTTCATGATCTCGAGTTCAGAAAACAGATCAATACTCCTTTTACTGATCTTAGCCTGAAGGGCTTCTGGTGTGTTCCTATTGTTGCTCAAACCTCTTTTCGCAGCTTCTTTTTCCCAGGCTTCACCATAGCCATCCCCTTCAAATCTTATATTTTTTGATTTTTTTATGTATTCTCTCAGTACATTAAAAATGGCATCGTCTTTTTTGAGGTTCTTATCTGCGATCAATTGGTCAACTTCTACTTTAAAATCCTTTAATTGTTTAGCAACGATCGCATTAAGTGTAGTCATTGGATCCGCACAATTGGCTAGTGAACCTACTGCTCTTAATTCAAATTTATTACCGGTAAAGGCAAATGGAGAAGTTCTGTTCCGGTCTGTATTATCCAATAGTATCTCGGGTATTTTACCCACTACGTTCAATTTAAGTTCTGTTTTTTCTTGAGGTGATAATTTACCATCTTTAACTTTCTCAAGCTCATCCAGCACTTTGGTCAATTGCGAGCCTATGAATACCGACATGATCGCAGGTGGCGCCTCATTTGCTCCTAATCTGTGGTCATTGGATGAGGAAGCGACCGTGGCTCTGACGATTTCTTCATAATCATGGAACGCTTTGATCGTGTTGATAAAAAAGGTCAGGAACTGAAGGTTCTTCATCGGTGTTTTTCCAGGACTTAGCAAGTTTACACCGGTGTCTGTCGCCATTGACCAGTTATTATGCTTTCCGTTACCATTAATACCTTCAAATGGTGTTTCATGTAATAACACCTTAAAGTTATGACGCTCAGCGATCTTGTCCATCAAGTCCATCAGCAATGAATTATGATCTACCGCTAAGTTAGCTTCTTCAAAAAGCGGAGCCAGTTCATATTGATTCGGGGCGACTTCGTTATGGCGGGTTTTCACTGGAATTCCTAAACGAATGGACTCTAGTTCCAGATCGCGCATGAAGTTCAGGGCACGTGTAGGAATAGAACCAAAGTAGTGGTCATCTAACTGCTGACCTTTAGCTGGTGAGTGACCTATTAAAGTCCTACTGGCCATGGTCAGGTCTGGTCTTGAGCTTGCTAACGCCTTATCGATCAGGAAATATTCTTGCTCCCAACCTAAGGTAGCGTTGACTTTGGTTACTTTACGGTCAAAGTATTTAGCCACTGCTGTCGCCGACTTATCAAGAGCTTGAAGAGAACGCAATAATGGCGTTTTGTAATCTAAGGCTTCACCGGTATAAGCGACAAAAATTGTAGGAATGCATAAAGTAGAACCCCAAACAAATGCAGGTGAAGTGGGATCCCAGGCGGTATAACCTCGTGCTTCAAAAGTATTTCTAATTCCGCCGCTAGGTAAACTAGAAGCATCCGGTTCTTGTTGCACCAGTTGCTCGCCGTTGAACTTTTCTATGCTTTCATCGTCACCGATAGGTTCAAAAAAGGAATCGTGTTTTTCAGCGGTTGATCCTGTAAGTGGCTGGAACCAGTGTGTATAATGCGTAGCTCCTTTTTTAATCGCCCATTCCTTAAGTCCGGTTGAAATTTGATCGGCCAGTTCGCGATTTATCTTTGACCCTTTTTTTATCGCCTGTTGTACGCTTTTCAGAGAATCCTTGGTCAAGTACTGACGCATTGCGGATTGATTGAATACATTTTCCGCAAAGATCTCAGACCTGCGTTGATTAGATGTAATATCAACAGGCTTCCTGTTTAATGTTTCCTTTAGCGCGTTAAAACGGATAGTTGCCATTGTTTTTTGTTTTAAATACTCGGCAAAAATAGCTTTTTTACTCATATTACCTATATAAAAACAGGGTTAAAAGCATAAAAAATATCAACATACTATGAACAACCCCATGTTTTAATTGTAGTAAGCTAAAATATTAAAGGTGATAAAAGTAAGGAAAAGGATGAATCCACTCCAACGGGTGAACTGGTTCCTGGGTTTGATCAGGGCTAAAGGCAAGGTTGCCACGGCAACCCCTATCATCCAGATGAGGTCATTGTTCAATATTTCAGGGGATTCTACGGCGATAGGTTTTAAGATGGCTGTTATTCCTAATACGGATGCGATATTGAATATGTTCGACCCTATTAAGTTCCCAAGCGAAATGGCCTTTTCTCCCTTGATGATCGACATAACGGATGCGGCCAGCTCTGGTACGCTCGTACCTACGGCGATGATTGAAACTGAGATCACTCGCTGACTTATACCAAAAGCCCTGGAAAGCCCAACAGCACCATCTACCAGCCATTCTGAGCCAAAATACAATGATGCACTTCCCAGGACCAGCCATACCACCATCTTAAAGTTAGAAGTCTTTTTAAGCTGTTCATTAGCTTCTTCCGGTATGCTAGCAATACGTGAATTGTTCAGTAAATAGATGATATAAATGACGATCAATATCAAGAAAAAGATGCCTTCCCATCTGACCAGTTCCTGGTCCGTCCACAGGAAAAAATAGAGCAGAACGCTCATCAAAACCATCATTGGCCAGTTTACCCGATAAAAATCCTTTTCTACTGCAATGACGGTAAGCATGGATGATAAGCCTAATACTAAGCCAATATTAGCAATATTTGAACCTATCACATTACCCAAAGAAACATCACTGAAATCATCAAATGCTGCTTGTACGCTTACTAAGAGCTCAGGTGCCGATGTTGCGAAGGAAACTACGGTCAGCCCTATCATCATCTTGCTTAATTTGAGCTTGAAGGATAAGGCTACGGAAGACCTCACCAAATATTCTCCACCTATGACCAGTAAAATGAACCCTAGAACGAGATAAACATAATCCATGCGCAACAATATGATGCAAAAATAACTGAATAAAAGAACTCACCTATCTTTCATAAAAACTTATGCAGCTACTTCCATATTTACGGCTATCCGCACAATACTCCAGTTCATTGACCTTCATTTTTGCAGAGTGTTCCAGGACCACCAGACCTTTGAAGTCATTCTCCTCTGAGAAAATGCTCTCTAATATGAACTGATAATCTTTAAGTTCCATATGATAAGGTGGATCGGCAAAGATCAGGTCAAAACTCAGGTCATTTTTCGTTATGAACTGAAAGGCATCAGCTATTTCTGTCTTCACATTTACATTGAGCTTTTCAGCCGATTCCTTTACAAATTTGACACAACCCTGATCCTTATCAATAGAAGTGACGTGCGCACCACGGGAAGCAAATTCTAGACTGACTGACCCTAAACCGCTAAAAAGGTCTAAGACCTTAAGCTCTTTAAGGGATACGCTGTGCTGTAAGATATTGAACAGACTTTCCTTTACCTGGTTCTTCGTAGGTCTTACCGGAAGGTGTTTGGGCGCTTTCAACATCCTGCCACCTGATTCTCCACCTATTATTCTGAAAGATAATGACATACCAGGTTGATTTCTTTATGGGTTATAGCATTGCACAGGAAATGCTCTGCTGTCAGTTCAGGTTTAAAAAAATCGATGTTTCTTATATGATCATATAAATATTCATAAGCTTTATTAGCAATATCCACAAAACCGCTGATGACTAGTCGTAGTTCCTCACGGTCAAATTTTAACTGATCGATGACCGTCAGTAGATAATAGGCCAGGTCTTCATCGGTTTGTATCCTGAATCTATTAGCCAGGTGGCATTTTCCTTTGTAATAGGCTATAATATGGCAATTATCAAAGTATCGGTTTATGAAAATGGTCTCTTTGTTTTCTTTTCCTGGATCAAAAGCGTTCAGCAAAGTACTCATCTGATGCTTATACCTTACATTCCCGACCATTTCTATAAAATATTCGTGAATGTTCATCATAGGTATATGAACGACCTTTGCCCCTAAATTTGGCACTTCGTCATGGTCGATAAGGTCGCCCGGTAAAAGTTCAGCGTTGTATTTGAGAAAATGTGCTACTTTTTCTGTGTCAAAATAGATATCGGGAACAAGAGTGAAAAGGGCATTATCAAATATCAACAGGGCTTCATCGATATGGTGTTCTACGATGAAATCATCATTTATCACTTTCTTTATGTTGGTCAACTGGTCTTCAGGTGATGCCGTCTTGTGTTCATGGTGGCTGATAAGTTTGGTATCCTTTGATGAATGTACTAAAAAAGAAAATCCACCTTGAGCGGTCAAGATGGATAATTTATTATGATGGTCGTTCAAATTATTTTTTCGATTTGCCATAGTTCTTGGGCCAGTTCCCTTTTGTGTTCACCTGTTCCATAGAGCCTACTTTGATATATTTCCCGTTCACATCATCTACGGAAACACGCTGTTCTTCTTGAACTATAAGATCTTGAGGCTGGTCTGATAGCACCTTTTTCTTTCTTACTTTTGCTTCGAAAACGGGCACTTTATTATCTTTTATCGTTAACATGCCCGCATCCATCTCGAAGACTTCATTATCTGTGAATGGCACGTATTTCATATTTCTGTATTGTTCTGGACTATCAAAGAGTGAGTCTGCAATACTTCTGGTTCCCAGTGTATCAATAAAGGTTTTTTCTATGTACTTATCTACGCCGTAGGTCTTCTGGAACTCTTTGTCCAACACAGAAGAATCCCTTCTTTGAGTAATGGTGAACTTAGCAGTATCAATGAACTTTACTAAACCATCAAAATCCTCTTCAAAGTCACCATTAATATCCTTATGAGCTAGTTGAGCATCTCTTATATGTTTAAGTTTATCTATGACTTTTTGATAGCGTTCCTTTTTCACCTTGTTGAACTCAACTGGACCCCAAATGGCCTTATAGTTGTAATAGCCTAATATTACGATACCTACCCATAATATGATCGTGATAACTACTTTCATTGGTCGATTTTAATTTGGTTAAACACAAAACAAATCTACAATTTTTTTTCATTTAAGAAAGTTTTAGACTCGTTTTTCACCTTATATTTGAGCTAAGTTTAATGTATGGACATCGATCGTTTTAATCATCAGCTAAAAAAGGACTTCGGTTTTGAGCTTACCTCTCAACAGGATGAATGCCTTGATCTTTTAACCCGGTTCTTGTTCGATAAGAAAGATGGTTCAGTTTTCCTTTTAAAAGGTTATGCAGGTACTGGGAAGACCACGACCATATCAACACTCGTAAAGAACCTTCCCGGAATAGATATGAAGAGCGTATTAGCAGCTCCTACTGGTAGGGCAGCAAAAGTAATGTCTAACTATAGTAAAAAGAATGCCCAGACCATACATCGGAAGATCTATTATCCGCAAAAGAACAGCAAAGGCAATGTAGATTTCGTACTACAAGAGAACAAGCACAAAAATACCATCTTCATCGTTGATGAAGCATCCATGATCCCAGGTTTACCCCAAGGCGTAGCGCTTTTTAAAAAAGGCTCTTTACTGGAAGACCTCCTACAATACGTCTATTCTGGTGAAAACTGTAAATTGATATTAGTAGGGGACACGGCACAATTGCCACCGGTCAAGTCAGACCTTAGTCCGGCATTGGACAGAGCTACGCTCGAGGGACAATTTCAAATGTCGGTCACGGAGATCCAACTGGAAGAAGTGGTTAGACAGGCCAGGAAAAGCGATGTACTGCTCAACGCTACCTTGATAAGGGAATCTATCGATCTGGAAAGACCGGAGAACTTTGCCTTTGACCTGCATCAAAAGAGCGACCTGACAAGGCTGGTAGATGGTTATGAGATATTAGATGCCATTCAGGATGCTTATGACCATGATGGACATGAGAACACCGCTTTCGTCGTAAGGTCTAACAAAAGGGCGAACTTATACAATCAGCAGATCAGGGCTAGAATACTCCAACGTGAGAGCGAGATCGAAACGGGGGATTACCTGATGGTCGTAAAAAACAATTATTACTGGCTTAAACCCCAGTCAGAAGCAAGCTTTATCGCAAATGGCGATATTATCGAGATTCTGGAGATCTATGAGCTCAAAGAGCTCTATGGTTTTAGATTTGCGCGAACAAAGGTCAGAATGGTGGATTATCCGCAGATGAAGCCTTTTGAGACCATGCTTTTGCTCGATACGATCAGCTCTGAATCGCCTTCGTTGAGCTATGAAGATAATGATCGACTCTATAAAGAGGTGATGAAGGACTATGCTGACTTAAAATCTAATTACAAGAAATTCCTCAGCGTAAAGAAAAACCCTTACTTCAATGCGCTACAGGTCAAGTTCAGCTATGCGATCACCTGCCACAAATCCCAGGGAGGTCAGTGGGAAACCGTCTTTGTGGAGCAACCCTATTTACCGAATGGTGTAAGTAATGAATATTTAAGATGGCTTTACACGGCCATTACCCGCACGAAGAACAAACTTTACCTTATAGGTTTTAAAGATGATTTTTTTAAGACCGATGCCATTATAGAATAAAACATATATGCTATGAAAGTAGTTGCGATGATACCAGCAAGATATGCTTCAAGTCGGTTCCCCGGTAAATTATTAAAGGACCTTTGTGGAAAACCTATGCTGGTACGTACTTATGAAACTGTACAGAGAATGGGCTTATTTGATGATGTTCATATCGTCACAGATAGTATAAAGATACAAAAAACGCTTGCAAGTTTCAATATTCCGATACTGAAGAGCAAGGAAGAGCATGATTGTGGTTCTGATAGGCTAGCAGAAGTGGCTGATGGGATCCATGCGGATATTATTATCAACGTTCAGGGAGATGAGCCCTTCACGAACAGGACCGATCTGGCTAATTTGATAAGACTCTTCCAGCAAGATATTGATGGATCGATAGATCTTGCATCCCTTATGCTACCAATAACCGATATCAAAAAGATAGAAAACCCGAATAACGTGAAGGTGATCGTAGATAGAAATGATCGGGCATTGTACTTCTCCAGACATCCAATACCTTATCAAAGAAACAAGCTGAAAGGAACTAATTATTTTAAACATATTGGCATCTATGCTTTTAGGAAGCAAGCTTTGTTAGATTTCTATCATTCGCCAAAAGGAATACTTGAGCAAGCTGAAGCTATAGAATGTATAAGACATTTAGAAAACGGTAAGACCATTAAAATGATCAGCACCGATGCTCCAAGTATAGGTATTGACACACCAGAAGATTTGCAGGAAGCTGAAAAATTATGGCAAAAAAAAAGTGAATGACTGCAAAGCCATTCACTTCAATTGAAAACTATTCAAAAATTATGAAGTTGCCGTTGCCTTTCCAGTTTCTTCGTCTTCTTCCTTTTTATCAGTAAGGTCAATACCTTTCTTTTTAGCTGTATCATACATGATAGGGGTTGCTATAAAAATAGAAGAATAAGTACCTACGATAACACCTATGATCAGTGCAAACATAAATCCGCGGATACTTTCCCCGCCAAATGCGAATATAGCGATCAGAACAACCAAAGTCGTGAAGGATGTGTTCAGCGTCCTGCTCAACATACTACTTATTCCGTTATCTATGATCTTGCTCAAAGCCCATTTAGGATGCGCATTAAAGAATTCCCGAATCCTATCGAACACGACAACGGTATCGTTCAGAGAATAACCTATTACCGTTAATATCGCTGCTATGAAAGCTTGATTGATTTCCATATCGAATGGCATAAAAGTGTAAGTGGCCGAGAAGACACCTAACACGATTAGAACATCATGCACAACCGCTGCAACTGCGCCAACGCTAAATTGCCATTTTCTAAAGCGAAATAATATATATAAGAATACTACAATAAATGAACCAATGATCGCATAAAATGATGCAGTCTTGATATCATCTGCGATAGTTGGCCCTACTTTAACTGACGACATGATCCCAATATCACCATCTCCACCAACCTTGAAATCTTTATAAGCTATGCCCGCCGGAAGGAGATCTTGCACACCCGTGTAAATGATCTTTTGAATCTCTTCTTGTACGTCTTCGCCTTGTTCATTCACTTTGTATTTGGTGCTCAATTTGATCTGGTTGTCAGATCCATAGGTCTTGATCTGAACACTACCTAATTTATCTTCCAGGCCGTTCTCTACCTCAGCTGGGTTTACTGCCTGATCAAATCGGATCGTGTAGTTCCTTCCACCCACAAAATCGATACCTTGATTCAAACCGCGTGTTGAAAGAGAAAGTATGCTCAAGATGACAAGTACTCCTGACATCACATAGCCAACTTTTCGCTTATTAAGGAATGCTCTGGATATATTCCTCAGGAAGTTCCTTGTTGCCGTGGTGGCAAACTCCAGGAGTTTATTGTTAGAAGTATATGCATCTATGAACAAACGTGTGATAAATATAGCCGTGAACAACGAAGTTGCGATACCTATAAGTAATGTCGTTGCAAAACCCTTTATTGGACCTGTTCCAAAGACAAGTAGGATGAGTCCAGTAAGCCCTGTTGTTATATTAGCATCAAGAATGGAAGAAAGCGAATTCCTAAAACCATCCTTTATCGCATCCGGTTGTTTTTTTCCTTTATGAAGTTCTTCCCTTATCCTTTCAAATATGAGCACATTAGCATCTACGGACATACCTATGGTTAGTACGATACCTGCAATTCCAGGTAATGTCAGTACAGCTTCTAAGCCAGCTAAGACACCAAAGATGAACAAGATGTTCACCACCAGGGCAACATCGGAATAAACGCCTGCTTTGCCATAATAGAATATCATCCAGATGAGAACTAACCCTAAAGCGATAAGAAAAGAAAGTATTCCACTATCTATGGCTTCTTCTCCTAATGATGGACCTACGATCTCACTTTGTATGATCTTGGTCTTCGCAGGTAGTTTTCCTGCCTGAAGTACCGTTGCCAGGTCTTTAGCTTCTTTGATGGTAAAATCACCTGATATTTGACTTCTACCTCCAGATATCGCTCCAGATGAAACGCCGGGAGCTGAATATACGATGCCGTCCAGAACAATTGCGATTTGAGTGCCTTCCTTGGCGGCCTTACCTGTCATCTTTTCCCAGATCTTTGCTCCAGTGCCGTTCATTTGCATATTAACGACAACTCGGCCTACCTGATCATAACCTTGACTGGCATCTACGATGACCGTTCCATCTAAAGGTGGATCGCTTTCACGGTTGGTCTTTAGAGCATAAAGGTCAATGAACTCGCTTTCGTCCGCAGGTTTACCCCATGCAAGTTCAACGAACTTCTTATCCTTTTTTAACAATTGCTGAACTTTAGGGAACTGAAGATAATCATTGATCTTAGCGGTATCTTCAACAGCAAAAGTGCCGATCACCGGACCTCTTGGATTGCCTATGCTTTGAAGAAGTGATATTAAAGGTCTTTCACTTATGGAGTCTTGGTTTTCTTCTTCCGTGGCCAATAGCTCCTCCAGGTCGTCGGAATCCTGCTTGTCCGTATCTACTTCAGAGCTGTCCGTTTCTTTTTCTCGTGGTTTTTCAGCATCTAATCTTTTTTTCACGATCTGGTCTGCCCTTTGGAAGAATTGTTGGAAATCCTGAGCTTGATATACGCTCCAGAATTCAAGTTGGGCTGTGGTCCTTAATAGCTTTTGTATCCTTCCGATATCTTTTGCTCCTGGAAGTTCTACCAATATACGACCTGATTCACCCAATCTTTGAATATTAGGTTGGGTTACACCGAACTTATCGATACGTTCTCTCAAAACCTCAAATGCAGAGGTGATACTTTCATCTATCTTTTGTTTGATGATCGGTTGAACTTCCGCATTGGACATGTTAAAATCGATCTCATCGCTCAGTTCTTTATTGGCGAAAATATCCGGTGAGGCTAACTGTGCTTCGAGCTTATTGAACTCCTCAAAGAATAGATCAGTATAGTTCTTCTGGCTATTTATTTGTCTTTGGTCGGTGTTTTGAAGTGCCTTTCTGAACTGCTCATCTTCTGAGCCATTTGCTAAACCTATCAAAAGGTCTTTGACTGAGATCTGAAGGATTACGTTGATTCCACCTTTAAGGTCCAGACCTTTGTTCAGCTCTTTTTCTTGTGCTTGCGCATAGGTAATACCAGCAAAATAAGGCTCATTTGCTATGGAGTCCAAATAATTTTGTGAAGTTTGGTCTCTTTTTTCAGCATAATCTTTTTCTGTATCGCTTATTTGCTTCTCTGCAAAAGCCTCTGCGTTGCTTTCTACCTTAGATGTGATGTAAGTAAATGAAAGCTGATAGATACAAGCAAGTGCAAATAGAATAGCAAATACTTTTATAAGTCCTTTATTCTGCATCAGATATATTTTTTAACTTGATTTTATAAAATTCGCGCAAATATAGGGTTTCGCGAAAGAAATGGCAATTTTCTGCATTATAACAACAAAAAAACTTGGGAATTAGTATTTATTCCCAAGTTATTGTTTTTTCTTATTGTTCTCTATTAAAGGAGTTCGTTCGTTTTTTTGACCGCTGAGGCGCTCTCCTGAAGTAGTCCTTTTTCTTCATCATCAAGATCAAGTTCTATGATCTCTTCAATACCATCCTTTCCAACTATGACCGGCACGCCTATACAAATATCGTTCAACCCATATTGTCCATTAAGGAAAGTAGAGCAAGGGAACATTTTCTTTTGATCACAGGCGATGGCCTGAACTATTGAAGAAACGGCCGCGCCAGGAGCATACCAGGCACTGGTGCCTAACATTTTTGTCAGCGTAGCTCCTCCTACTCGGGTTTCAGCGGCGATTTCTTTGATTCTCTCATCGCTGAGGAAGTTGTTGATGTTTACGCTATTTCTGGTGGCATGTCTGGTCAAAGGGATCATACCTTTATCGCTATGACCACCTATGACCATTCCCTGAACATCCGATGGTGGGCAATCCAAAGCTTCAGCTATTCTGTATTTGAACCTTGCGCTATCTAAAGCACCACCCATTCCGATGATCTTGTTCTTAGGTAGTTCGAGCGACTGATGAGCAAGGTAGGTCATCGTATCCATAGGATTGCTTACAACAATAATGGTCACATCAGGGGAATGTTCGATGATGGACTCAGCCACACCTTTTACAATGCCAGCATTCGTGCTTATGAGCTCTTCTCTGCTCATACCTGGCTTTCTTGGGATACCACTTGTAATAACGGCTACTTCACTTCCTGCTGTCTTTGTGTAATCGTTAGTGCTACCACTTATCTTGGTATCAAAACCGTTCAATGATGCGGTTTGCATCAGGTCCATGGCCTTTCCTTCCGCATAATCTTCTTTGATGTCCACGAGAACGACCTCAGAGGCAAAGTCTTTAATGGCAATGTATTCTGCACAACTTGCGCCTACTGCTCCGGCGCCAACTACTGTTACTTTCATGATCTATATATTTATGTGTTTAAATTCCAAAGTTCAAACCTAAACTAACGGTGTCATATTCCTGAAAACTATATTGTCCATTGATTCTGAAGAACGATAATTTTAATTTAAAACCTAAAGTTGCCTGTAAACTGCTGGTATCTGAGCTGATAGAAATAGGGTCTTCCACTATGACCGTTGGGTTAGCATTTGTTCCGGCTAACTGGCCTTCACTAATTTCATAACGCCCTATCAAGTCAGATGATGAAGAAGCGTTAATATATCCTATGCTCCCGTAAAAATCTATGACCTTTAGTTTAGTTGAGACTAATGCTGCATAATTCCAGGAATCCAACTCTGTATCTATTCTTTGTCCAGATAAACTATTGACTATGGAATTGTTTTCAACCTTTAAGCTACCGTCGAACTTGGTATAGCCAATGAAGCCCGATATATGTAAGGGAAATAGCTCATCAAATGGTAACCAATCTGTGAACTCATGTTTCAGACCTACCCCATACATGCTCGCTTCCACGTCATCTGTCGTAACTTCAGGCAAGAATCTCCCCTTGATCTCAAATCCACCTATCAGGCCAACACTACCCTGTACCATTGCACCAGGTACGAAGTTTACATTACTGTCCGCCAGACCTTGAGGAAGATCAAAAGGCACTTCTTCACTTATACCATTGCGTTCAAATACGGCTTTCACGCCTATGTCAGGGTTATTCTCTCCAAGAGCGTTACCTACCATGCGACTATTAATGGAACCATCCTGGAATTCTAAGAATTCGTAGTCGGCTTCATCGAGCAAGAATTCCCTTTGATCGTCGCTGACCAAAGAAGCACTACCAATTATTGATATTTCAAAGCCTCCTAATTGTTTGGCCTTTGCAGAATTGAACCAGCCATTGCTCAATCCCAGAGCCACGGCATCGTTACCGGGCGAAAGATAACTGTCAGCGAACGTGCTTGCATCTTCCTTCCCTAAGGCTAATAATCTTGTTATACCATTCTGAGCGAAGGAGGTCATGCTTAATATTGTCAAGGCAAATATAAAGAAGCGTTTCATAATGGATTAGTTAAAATTATTATACAAAAGTAAGGATCATGCATCAATATTCGCATAAACAGCATTCTTTTCAATAAAATCCCTTCTTGGTGGGACTTCATCCCCCATTAGCATGGAGAATATTCGATCTGCTTCACTGGAGCTATCAATGCTGACCCTTCTAAGCACTCTATGCTCAGGGTTCATTGTCGTATCCCAAAGTTGTTCAGCGTTCATTTCTCCCAGTCCTTTATAACGCTGTATGCTAACATTCGTCTTATATTCCGCAGCGATCTCGTCGCGTTCTTTTTCGCTCCAGGCGTAGCGCTTTTTGTTTCCTTTCCTTATTAGATATAAAGGCGGTGTGGCTATGTAGATGTTGCCGGCCTCGATAAGTTCGTTCATGTAGCGGAAGAAGAAAGTAAGTACCAAAGTGGCGATATGACTTCCATCTACATCCGCATCACACATAATGATGATCTTATGATACCTTAGTTTTTCAATATTAAGTGCTTTCGTGTCATCTTCCGTGCCAACGGTGACACCCAGGGCAGTGAATATATTCCTTATTTCCTCATTTTCAAAGACTTTATGCTGCATAGCTTTTTCAACGTTAAGGATTTTCCCACGAAGTGGTAGTATGGCCTGGAAATTTCTGTCTCTACCTTGTTTAGCGGTACCACCAGCGGAATCTCCCTCTACGAGAAAAACCTCGCTCTTGGTCGGGTCTTCTTCTGAACAATCCGATAACTTACCAGGAAGTCCAGCACCACCCATTGGTGATTTCCTTTGTACCATCTCGCGCGCTTTCTTTGCCGCATGTCTGGCTTGAGCAGCTAATATGACTTTCTGGACGATTGTCTTGGCATCATTCGGGTTCTCTTCCAAATATACTTCCAATATTTCTGATACGGACTGAGAAACGGCTGAGGTCACTTCGCGGTTACCTAATTTGGTTTTTGTCTGACCTTCAAATTGAGGGTCCGCGATCTTAACGGACACGATGGCAGTAAGCCCTTCCCTAAAATCATCACCTGTGATCTCGAACTTCAATTTATCGAGCATCCCAGAATTATCGGCATATTTTTTCAAGGTGTTCGTGAGACCACGTCTAAAGCCTGATAAATGCGTACCACCTTCATGGGTGTTTATATTATTAACGTAAGAATGAAGGTTCTCTCCATAAGAATTATTGTAGATCATTGCGATTTCAACGGGAATCTCATTTTTTTCTCCTTCCATGGATATCACCTCTTTGATCAATGGCTCTCGATTGTCATCCAAAAAGCGGACGAACTCTTTTAATCCTTCTTTTGAGTAGAACTCTTCCTTTGGACATTCTCCATTCTCATCCTTCGTCCTGCAATCTTCCAGGGATATCCTGATGCCTTTGTTCAAAAAAGCAAGTTCACGTAAACGATTGGCTAAGGTGTCATAATTGTAATCTACGGACTCCTTGAATATGCTGGCATCCGGCTTAAAGCGAATCATCGTTCCGTTAAGTGAGGTCTCACCGGTCTCTTTTACGGGATAGGATGTTTGTCCCCTTTCATATTCTTGTTCCCATATTTTTCCATTCTTATAGACATAAGCGTGTAGATGGCTGGACAATGCATTGACAACAGAAACGCCTACACCATGCAATCCGCCGGACACCTTGTAAGAATCCTTATCGAACTTTCCGCCAGCACCTATCTTGGTCATAACGACCTCGAGAGCAGAAACACCTTCCTTCTTATGGAGGTCAATGGGAATTCCACGACCGTTATCCTGAACGGTTACTGAGCCATCTTCGTTTATCGTTACATCTATCTTATCGCAATAACCGGCCATTGCTTCATCGATAGAATTATCCACTACTTCATACACTAAATGATGCAATCCGCGCATCCCGACATCACCAATGTACATCGATGGTCTTAATCGTACATGTTCAATACCTTCTAGCGCTTGTATGCTATCTGCTGAATAATCCTTAGGATGATTATCTTGTGCCATATATTATGATTTAAGTTACAAATATAACGATTATGCGTTCAATGAGCAGTTATTCGTTCTTTTTAGATAATAGAGTTATTAACAGATAATTACGATCATTATGTTGATTTTTAACAATTAGTTGTGTGTTTATAATACTTATGCCATTATTTTTACTTTAAAAAAATTATGAAAATCATTTTTTCAGTATTGGCGTTCATTGCATTCTTTGAAGTGTCTTATTCACAGAAATTTGAAGACCTTGACAAAAGCCCGATGGATGCTATCATCGTCAGGGATGATTCTAATGCCCCTTTATTAAGAGTGATTTATTCAAGGCCTAAGAAGCGAGGAAGGGAAATTTTTGGTGAACTGGTACCCTATGATGAGGTATGGAGAACTGGAGCCAATGAATCTACCGAAATAACTTTTTACCAACCCATGTTCCTAGGGGATGTCCATATCGATGAAGGTACCTATACATTGTATACGATACCTAAAAAAGAAAATTGGACGGTTATCATTAACAAAGCGGTAAATACTTGGGGTGCTTATAACTATGACAAGGCATTGGATGTTGTCAGGTATGAGGTCGAGGTGAAAGATACACCCACGACCATAGAGACCTTTTCCATGACCTTTAAGCAGGTCGATGATGGAATAGACCTTATCTTAGGCTGGGACCAGACTTTTGTAGAAGTCCCTTTTAGGCTTTCTAATGAAGATTAGTTCAATGTAGCCAAAATGTCATCAATGTCCTTTTCTGTTGTGTCTGGGTTGATGAAACAAAAACGCGATATGGTTCTCATTTCACCCTCAATTCTCCACTTTGTTGGAGTTACCAGCGCAAATCCTGATTGATGATTATCGTAAGTCCAATTTACATAATCCTTAGCTTTCCAATCGATTCTTTCAAATAGTACACAGGATAATCCTGGTTCTCTCACCAGATTCAGTTTTGGATGATGTTTTATTTTCTCAGCCGCACGGTTTGCAAGATGAATCCCTTGCTCAATGGCTTCTTCATACTTTTCTGTTCCATGCGTAGCGATGGAAAACCATAAGGGAAGACCTCTTAATCTTCGCGTAAGCTGTATCTGATAGTCCGCCGGATTAAAACCTTGCGCACCTTCGTCCTTAAATATATCTAAATAGGCTCCTTTTTGGGAATGCGCATTGGCAGCTAACTCCATATTCCTATAAATAACTGCACCACAATCATAAGGAGAGAACATCCATTTATGTGGGTCGATCGTAATACTGTCTGCTTGATCGATGCCTTTGAATAAATGCCTTACGCTAGGTGCGGCCAGAGCAGCTCCGCCATAAGCAGCATCAACATGGAACCAGAGCTCTTCTTTTTTACAAACATCCGCAATTCCTTCCAGGTCATCCACGATACCGGCATTGGTCGTTCCGCCGGTAGCTACTACGGCAAATAACCTTTTCCTATCAATATCGCTGAGCTCATCTATTTTTTGCTGTAAGCATTTACCGGTCAATTTCTCTTCTTCATCATCTTCCACGAGGACCATATCCGCATCAATGACCTGCGCCATGGACTTAATGGAAGAATGAGCACCTTCTGAGGTGATGACCAATGCTTTCAGTGCTTTATTCTCTTCGTTTAGACTGCGCCAGTATTCTCGTGCGGCAATCATTGCTGAGAGGTTAGCGGCCGTTCCACCACTGGTAAAAACACCGAACGAACCTTCTGGTAAACCCGTAAGACGGACTAACCATTCCATAGCTCTGTTCTCACAATAGATGCCACCAGCACCTGTCATCCAGTAAGCGCCATGTATGCTGGATGCCGATGTGATCAGGTCGAACAATGTCGCCGCCCGAGTAGGAGCTGCTGGAACGAAAGCCAAATGTCTCGGATGATCAACGGGTACGGCTGCTTTTACCAGAACATCCCTAAAAAGCTCAAAAGCCTTTTCACCGCCAATCCCTTTGTCCGTTATTGTTTCGCCCACAAGTGCTTTTAGTTCTTCTTCCTGCTTGGGTTTTCCAAGTTCGGGTGAAGTGTCGGAAATACGATTGATCGCATATTTCATAACATCCAGGGTCATTTCTACAAGCTCGATGTCCAGGGCGTGCATGCTCTTCTTCATAAATTCTTATTTGGGTTAAGCTTGAGGTCCTTATTATATTCTATTATGTAAAAAGTATTATCAAATGCATTGAATTCATCTACTAGCTGATGGATAAAGCCTTTGCCTGAATATTGATAGAATTCCAGAAAGTTAAGTTCCCTTTCCTGGAGGTTTCCCTCTGGATACAACTCCGTTTTAAGTCGATGAGCTCTTTTCAAAAGGTCTTTCCGCTTTTTCTTCTCTGCCCTTAGTAGTCTTTTTTCCAGATGTTCCAACCCTTTGACCTGTTTTCTTTCCTGAGCTGCCACTGCACTTCGGAAGGAAGCGTCGGTCTTTTCAGCGATTTGATAAAGGTCCTTAAACTGTTGTTTTAGATGTTTTTTTTGCGGCTCAAAGTTTATTTTAATATCCGATGAACTCCGGGTGACCTTTTCATTTATGGATGCCTTGTCTAAAAGAAGATCTTCCATACGTAAGGACAATTTCCCAGCTTTTTTAGATTGTTTACTATCATGGACCATCGCACCATTCCTCAGGAAAATGATCGGGAACGGAAGGCCTTCCTTTTCAAAATAGCCCTTTAATTGTAACCAATAAGCTACTTCAGCTCCACCGCCTATGTAAGCAAGATTTGGTAAGATGGTCTCCTGATAAAGTGGACGCATCAATACGTTAGGGGAGAATCTTTCAGGATGTTCTTCTACATGGTCGTGGAGCTCATCTTTCGTAAAATGGATCGTACCATCATCCGTTGAAAAACTGTTTTTCTTTTTGACCAGCCTTTTCCTTTGTTCCTTATCAAAGTAAAAAAGATTGATCTCTCTGGGATTAACCTGGACTTTGTAGCCCTTTTCTGCTAATTTCTTAGAGGTTTCAGTGACCGTTTTCTCCAGATATTGATGTCCGAGTTCATTGTGGATGCTATTTTTAAAAGCTGATTTTAATGCTTTATCGTCCGCATCCAATATGACAAGACCAAATTCCTGGAATAGGAAGTCTACTAATTTCAGGAAAGCCTGTGCATGATCATTGCTATTTAGGAATTCAGAGCGTAAGAACCCCAATAGCTCTTGCGTATGTTCGGAACCGTTCAAAGTTCCAGCCAATTCATCTATTGTCTTTTTCAAGCCATCCAGCGACATCCTACCTACGGCATTACCTTCTTTGTGTTGCCATACAATTTTACCATTATTCACTAATGCTGATCGTATCTCTTCAAAGTCATGGTCTTCAGAAGCCATCCAATAAACAGGGATGAAATGAGAATCAGGGTGTTCATTTTTTAGTCTTTCGGCCAGGTCCAAACAGGAAACGATCTTGTAGATAAAATATAAAGGACCTGTGAACAGGTTGAGCTGATGACCTGTCGTTACTGTGTAGGCATTACTTTTTTTAAGTAAACTTATATTCTCTTTGACCTCTTTTGATGTTGGTACGTTGTGATACTGGACTTCCAGATGTTTTACCAATAGCTCACGCTGTTCATGGCTATACTGTTCTTTCTTTCTGTTTATTTGATCTTTAAAGGATCCTATATCCGGGAATTCACCATAAAACTCTTTCAAAGCTGTTTTTTGATCCAGATAATCCATGGTCAGTCTATTAGTATACTTGAAAAGATCTGGATCGATTTTTTTCATCTGCTGATACATTTACAACAATATTCCATTAGGCTTCATTTAAACTGGTTTTCCATAAAGGTCATAGTCCGTCGCCTCTGTTATCTTGATATAGCAGAAGTCACCTATCTTGACATAATGTTCATTTGCATCAACAAGGACTTCATTATCCACATCTGGAGAGTCGATCTCGGTCCTCCCTACAAAGTAATTCCCTCTTTTCCTATCAAATACGCATTTGAACTTCTTGCCAACCTTTTCTTGATTGATCTCCCAGGATATTTGCCCCTGAATATCCATAATTTCATTAGCGCGTCGCATTTTTACTTCTTCTGGCACGTCATCTTCCAGTTGATAGGCATGGGTATTTTCTTCATGCGAATAAGTAAAGCATCCCAGGCGTTCAAATCGCATATCTTTCACCCATTGCTTAAGCTCTTCAAAATCCTCCTCGGTCTCACCGGGATAACCAACTATGAGCGTCGTTCTAATGGCCATACCAGGGACCTTTTCCCTGAACTTTTCTAATAGTTCGGTGGTTTTCTTGTGTGTCGTTCCCCTTCGCATGGACTTGAGCAGGTGATCCGAGATGTGTTGTAGGGGAATGTCTATGTAATTACAGACTTTAGGTTCTTCCCTGATCACATCCAGCACATCTACCGGGAATCCGGTGGGAAAAGCATAGTGGATCCTGATCCATTCGATACCATTAACTTTAGCCAGTGCCCGAAGTAGCTCGGCGAGGTTTCTTTTCTTGTAGAGGTCTAAGCCGTAATAGGTTGAATCTTGTGCAATCAGGACTAGTTCTTTCACACCATTCTGGGCTAATTTCTCCGCTTCGCTTACCAGTTCCTCTATGGGTTTAGATCGGTGTCCACCTCTCATTAACGGTATGGCGCAGAAGGAGCAAGGTCTGTCGCATCCTTCGGAAATTTTGAGGAAAGCATAGTTCTTAGGCGTGGTCGTTTGGCGTTCGCCGATCAGTTCATGTTTGTAATCCGCACCTAATGACCTTAAAAGTGAAGGAAGTTCAGTTGTTCCAAAGTATTTGTCAACATCGGGGATCTCTTGCTCAAGGTCTGGTTTGTATCTTTCGGATAAACATCCGGTCACGAACACCTCATCTACTTCACCAGCTTTCTTCTTTTCCACGAAATCTAATATGGTGTTCACTGACTCTTCTTTGGCATTATCTATAAAACCACAAGTGTTTATGACCACTACATCGCCTTCTTCTTCATGTACCACTTCTTTGTCATTAGCTTTCAACTGTCCCATCAAGACCTCAGAATCGTAGATGTTCTTGCTGCAGCCTAGCGTCACAACGTTTATTTTCTTCTTTTCTATGGATTTCGTGCGCATATTTATATTTCGGAGCGCAAAGATACAAATGTTTGATAGTCTCGGTCGTGGTTTAAGCTTATGTTTGGAATTACTGACCAGTCGTGGTAAACTTCGTGTTCCTATTTCAGAGGGAACCTGGAATATGAAAAACCAAAAAAAGATGAACATCAAATATATAGATGATAATAGCAATTGACCAGCGCTTATATTGATTAGAAATATTCTTCTAAACTTTATGCATATATCCTTACTTTTATAACAGGCATGCATAAATCTTACAAGCATGGCCATGATCATTGATATTTTATTTTGCACAAAGGATAACTATGAAATAACTGATCCCAGACTTATAAAAAAAGCTATTTTTGCAAAAAATATTCTATGACGGAATCACAAAACCTCGAACCCTTCGTACAGCAAGTAAGAAGGGATATCTTAAGACAGGTACATGCGGTAAACTCTGGCCATCCAGGCGGTTCCTTAGGTTGTACCGAATTCTTCTCTGTGTTGTTCAAAGAGGTGATGCAATATGATATAAATTTCAAACCAGATGGTGAAAATGAAGATATCTTCTTTTTGTCCAATGGACATATATCACCGGTCTATTACAGCGTACTTGCAAGATGTGGGTTCTTTGATGTAAAAGAGTTGAACACATTCAGGAAGATCAATTCGAGGTTGCAGGGACATCCGACGACCCATGAAGGTCTTCCGGGCATCAGGATCGCTAGCGGGTCCTTAGGTCAGGGAATGTCCGTATCTATCGGAGCGGCCCAAACGAAAAAACTTAACGATGATGAACATATAGTCTACTCACTTCACGGCGATGGTGAGCTGCAAGAAGGGCAAAATTGGGAAGCGATCATGTACGCTGGTTCAAAAGGTATAGACAACCTTATCGCCACGATCGACCATAACGGACAACAGATCGATGGCGCTACAAAGGAGGTCATGCCCCTGAACAATATAAAGGACAAGTTCACTGCTTTTGACTGGCAGGTAATAGAAGTTAACGACGGTAATGATCTTGATCAGGTTAGAAATGGATTGCGAAAGGCCAGGCAATTGACCGGGAAAGGTAAGCCTACGGTCATGATCCTAAACACGGTCATGGGCAATGGCGTTGATTATATGATGCACACCCACGAATGGCACGGTAAAGCGCCGGATGATGAACTCCTGGAGAAAGGACTCGCACAAAATCCGGAAACATTAGGTGACTATTAAAAAAATCAACAAGCAAATGAACACTTTCACGAACACAGGAAATATAGATACACGTTCAGGTTTTGGTGCCGGTCTATCAGAATTAGGTGACAAGAACAAGAATGTGGTGGCATTATGCGCCGACCTCACAGGGTCGCTCAAGATGAACGACTTCAAGAAGAAATTCCCAGAGCGTTTTTATCAGGTAGGTATCGCAGAGGCCAACATGATGGGAATAGCTGCAGGAATGACCATAGGAGGCAAGATCCCTTTTACAGGAACCTTTGCTAATTTTTCCACTGGGAGAGTTTATGATCAGATACGTCAAAGCATTGCCTATTCCGGCAAGAACGTTAAGTTATGCGCATCTCACGCAGGATTGACCTTAGGTGAAGATGGTGCCACTCATCAGATACTGGAAGATATCGGAATGATGAAAATGCTACCCGGTATGACCGTTATCAATCCTTGCGATTACAATCAAACCAAAGCAGCTACACAAGCCATAGCTGATCATGAGGGTCCGGTCTATTTAAGATTCGGACGACCTAAAGTTCCTAATTTTACTGCTGAAGATCAGAAGTTTGAAATAGGGAAAGCGCAAATCCTGCAAGAAGGAAATGACGTAAGTATTTTTGCTATAGGACATCTGGTTTGGGAAGCACTTGAGGCGGCAAAAGCTTTACAAGAAAAAGGAATACAAGCAGAAGTGATCAATTTAGCTACGATCAAACCGCTGGATGAAAAAGCCGTGATCGACTCTGCTAAAAAGACCAATGCGGTAGTCACAGCTGAAGAGCACAATTATTACGGCGGATTAGGCGAAAGTGTAGCGCGTACATTAGCGCAACATCATCCTACGCGTCAGGAATTCGTAGCCACGCAAGACACCTTTGGCGAAAGTGGTAAACCACATGAGCTATTAGACAAATATGGTTTAAATGCAGATGCTATTGTAGTTAAAGCCGAAAAATTATTAGGCTAGTGATTCAACTTAACTGACCAAATTTTCCTTGCTGAAAATCCTTCATCGCTTGCCTGATCTCATCATAGGTGTTCATCACAAACGGACCTTGAGCAGCGATAGGTTCGTTAAGAGGTTTTCCGCTCAATATCAAAACTATGGATTCTTCTTCGGCTGATAGCGTAAATCTTTCACCATCATTTTCTAAGACCGCTAGATGATCGGCTGGAATAGAAACTGCACCATTGACCACACATTCTCCTTCTATCATTAATAAAGCTGTGTTATAATCGGCAGGGAAGTTAAATTCCGCTTTTCCATCGGCATTGAGCTTGGCATTCATCATATGAATAGGGGAAAACGTATGCGCCGGACCTTTGTGATCTCCATATTTACCGGCGATCAATTCAATTTTTCCGGCTTGATCCGGTAGATCAATGGTGGTCATATTTTCATGATCAATAGCTTGATATTTGGGCTTGTCCATCTTGTTTTTAGCCGGAAGATTAACCCACATTTGAACCATTTGGAAGTCACCGCCTTTTTTACTCCATTCCGTTTCATGGAATTCTTTGTGCAAGACACCACTGGCCGCGGTCATCCATTGAACGCCGCCTTTGCTGATCACACCGCCGCCACCGGATGAATCGTGATGTTCTATCTTACCTTGATAAGCGATCGTTACGGT
>CAJXLO010000028.1 GCA_913056525.1 uncultured Psychroflexus sp. | reverse complement strand
CACCATACACTCACCATACTCTATCCATACTCTAGCTTTACTTTAGCTATATACTATCTGTACTTGATTTAGGGTTGAGGTTTATACGTTAATATTAGTATGTATGGTCATTTTATTCTCATATTTATTCTCTCTTTTCCCCTTCCGAAGTCTCGGAACTAAAGGGTAGGGAAAATAAACAAAGGTTAGGGAAATAAAGAATGAGAGTAAGTTATAAGGAATCAAAAACAAGGGTATTGTAGAATTAAGATGATTTCCTTTTTAATTACAGCACACCATACTTCGACCAGCTCAGCACAGGTTTTCAATGGTGTGGTGATGGTACATTTGGAAAATTATTTTGTATTAGCGGAAGAGTAACGACGAGGAATCTTTTCTTTAGTAAACTCATTTTTATTGAAGTGTAAGGCTTCTTTTACATCGTATTTGTCATTCCGCACTTGATGCGGAATCCATTGTGTATTGAAAAAAAATTTTCTTCGTAATTTTAAGTTTTTCAATACACTTATGTTTAGAACAGTCCATCAGTACTATTTATACATTCTTACAAACAAGAAAAATGGAACATTATATGTAGGCGTTACAAACAACCTGGAAAGAAGAATGTTTGAACATAAGCATAAATTAGTAGAAGGATTTACTAAAAAGTACGGACTTCATCGATTAATTTATTTTGAAGTCTTTCAATATGTGAATGATGCCATTAAAAGAGAGAAAAACATCAAAAAATGGAAAAGGCATTGGAAGATCAATTTAATAGAAGAAGAAAATCCTCATTGGGAAGATTTAGCTAAAGATTGGGACTATTTTCGTTGAAAAGGTTTTTTAAATAAGAAATTTATCGTTAACGAGTACCATGGATTCCTGCTTTCGCAGGAATGACAGGCGTTATTTTTATGTGAGTAATAGAAAAATAGTGCCATGGATTCAAGGCTAAAGACTTAGCAAGCCTGCCTACGCCACGTATAAGACGGGACAGTGAAGAATGACAATGTTGTGGTTAGGGAAGTGTAACGACGAGTAGTTTTTTTTCTTTTTTTCATCGCCAAAAAAGAAAGAACCCCGAAGCGTCGGGGCTAGGCTGTATGGCTTTCCTTGAAATTCTATTGATGAATAGCTGCCGCGCATGGCAATCGTTCGCCAGCTACTTTTTTGTTAAGGATTGAATTTTTAATAGGCGAACAGCCATGCTCCCTTCGCCCCACGCTGCTATCCATCCATGAATTTGCTACGGATCAGCCATAATGCCGTAACAACATATTCTTTTTTTAATGATTATTGTGTCATGCCGAGGGAAAGCCTGTGCTGAGCTAGCCTGCCGTAGGTAGGCGAAGTCGAAGTAAGGCATCTTTTCCTAAGAACACGAAATATTCATCTGGAAAGATTCTTCCCCCGCATTACGCGGGGTCGGAATGACAATTAAAGCCTACGACGGAATGACAATGCTTGCGTTTCTACAAATCAATTAGCGTTTATATTTAATCATCATAATCTCAATTTTTACTTACTTTTGTCAAAATTAATCGATCCCGTATAAGACGGGATACTTCATGTTTTATTATTTTGTACCTTATATAGCTACACTACAATCTCAATTTTTACTTACTTTTGTCAAAATTAATCGATCCCGTATAAGACGGGATACTTCATGTTTAATTATTTTGTACCTTATATAACTACACTACAATCTTATATTTTAATTACTTTTGTCTAAAACTAACCGTACATGCGAGTTGTATTATTTGATGATCAGTATAGGAAGAACCTTTATCCGCTGACTTACACAAGGCCTATTGCTGATCTGCGGATCGGGATATTGAAGATCTATCAGAAATGGGAAATGATCACCGGCCATGAGGTAGGCAGAAAAACCATTGATATATTGTCTGAAAAATGGCCCCTTCAGGCTCCTGATGAAGCGGTATATGTCAATGCTTCCTATTTGCCGGAAAAAGAATTCGTCGATCAGGTGGCTTCATTAGAGAACGGCGAGGCTATTGTAGATGAAGAACGATTAGTGGCCTATTGCTGTTCTAAAACCGATTCCTTTGATACGGAGAATTTCTCTACTTTAGAATTAGAAGGTTCGCCGCAGAAAATACTTAATGTATGGGATCTGTTCACCCAAAACCACCGGGCTATTCAGGATGATTTTGATAGGATCACGAAAGACAGAACTTCTCAGGAACTTCCTGATTATGTTACCTGCATCAATCCAGAACAGATTTTTTTGGAAGAAGGCGCTGAGGTTTTGCCGTGTACGCTAAATGCTACGGACGGACCGATATACATCGGTAGGAAAGCTACGGTGATGGAAGGTTGTCATGTGCGCGGTCCGTTAGCCGTTTGTGAATCGGCTACATTAAAGATGGGTGCCAAAATTTACACCGGAACGACGATAGGTCCGCATTCTAAAGTAGGAGGCGAAGTTAGCAACTCGGTCATCACCGGATTTTCTAATAAGGCGCATGATGGATTTATGGGCAATTCTGTGATCGGCGAGTGGTGTAATATCGGTGCGGATACGAATACGTCCAATCTCAAGAACAACTATGCCTCGATCAAACTCTGGAATTACCATGAGGAAAGGTTCATGCCCAGCGGTCAGCAATTTTGTGGTTTGATCATGGGCGATCATTCCAAATGTGGGATCAATACGATGTTCAATACCGGAACGATCGTAGGCGTCAATGCGAACATCTACGGCAGTGGATTTCCCCGCAATTTCATCCCGAGTTTTAGTTGGGGCGGCAGCCACGGATTCAAGACCTACCAATTAGATAAAGCCCTGGAAGTGGCCGAAATCGTTATGAAAAGAAGGAATGTTGCATTATCAAAAGCCGATCACCATATCCTGACCGCCATTTTTGAAACAACACGAAAATTCCGGTAGGGGCGAAAAGCATTTCGCCCTGACTATTGAAACGTGAAATTGATAAAAACTCCGCGGGTCTTCATCTCATCGATATTCGAGGTCCAGGGACTGTTCGGGTCGTTGTCCCTGATCAACTCATCGCTTAGCCCAAAAACCCCTCTTATGGAAGGGGAGAATTTGAAGTATTCCAGGTAGAAATCTATACCAAAACCGACTTCCAGGAACTGGGCGTTGCTTTCCATTCGAAACTCACCGGCGGCATTATCATCCGGGTTCTCCTCATTACTGGATAGATTGGTGGCTATGGAACCACCGGCGATGACAAAGGGTTTGAAATTATTGATCCGTTTCGTGGAGAACTTGACCAGCAAAGGGATATGGACGTAAGCGGACTTTACTTCACGGAACTTGTCCTTATCCTCCTCGAAGTTCGGAAAGGTAAGGTTTCGGGTAGAGAATATCACGCCGGGTTCAAGCCTCAGGTCCAGGTAGTCATTGATGCGCATATTGCCGATCAGGCCTACATTAAAACCGATTCCTTTCTCTATTTCCACTTCATCCACCTCATTGATATAATCAAAATTAAAATCATAGACATTGGTTCCCAGATAGTACCCCCAGGAAAACAATTTCTTGTCGAAATTAGGATTGTTCCTCACCTTTTCCTTTGTGAAGAAACCCTGCGCCTGTAGGCATAATGGGATGGTCGATAAAAGGATGAATAGCAGTTGTCTCATATTATTTCGTCGCCTTATAGATGCTTGCAACCCCAAAGGTCTGCGGCATATCTTCCACTTGTATAAACCCGGAATTCCTTAAAATATTGTTGAAAGCTTCCCCATATGGAAAAACCGATGCGCTTTCACTTAGATACTGATAAGCGGCTCTGTCCTTAGAGAAAAGTCTGCCTATAAGCGGCAAGAGGTTACTGGAATATAGCTTATAGAACTGTTTGAACGGGAACTTTGTAGGGACGGCGGTCTCCAGTATCACCACTAATCCGCCGGGTTTAAGCACGCGCCTCATTTCCTTCAAACCCTTTTCCAGGTTCTCGAAGTTCCTCACCCCAAAGGCTACGGTTATGGCATCAAAATGATCATCTTCATAAGGGATGGCCTCTGCATCGCCCTGTCGCATGCTGATCCTGTCCTGAAGTTGTTTGTCCCTTATCTTTTGCTCACCGGCATTGAGCATTCCTTTTGACAGGTCCAGTCCAACCAACTCCGTAGCCGTGGAGGCGGCCAGAGCGATCACCAGGTCGCCGGTTCCCGTGGCCACATCCAGTACCGTTTCCGGCTGATGGTCAATGACCCTTTTGATCACTTTTTTGCGCCAGGACTGGTCTATACCCAGGGAAATCACCCTGTTCAAACGATCATAATTGTCCGATATGGTATCGAACATCGACTCTACTTGCTGCTTCTTGCTATCCTTAGAGTCTGAATAAGGCCTTACGTTCCTGGGCATATCGTATTTTTTGCAAAGATACATATCTATTGATACTGTATAGCTGTAAATGCATGGAATACAATGTCCGTGCGTGAAAAATATTTTACATTTGCATTTTAATATTTTCTTATGAAGATCGTGATCGCCGGTGCCGGTGAAGTTGGCTATCATCTATCCAAATTATTATCCTATGAATCCCATGATATCACGTTGATAGAAACGGATAAGGAGCGGCTTTCCTATGCAGATACGCATTTGGACATCAAAACGGTGAACGGTGACGCTACTTCTTTCAGCGTATTGAAGGATGCCTATATACAGGATACGGATATGTTCATCGCGGTAACTTCTTCTCAATCTGCCAATATCAGCATCTGTGCCATAGGGAAGCAAATGGGAGCCAAGCGTACCATCGCCAGGGTTTCTAATCAGGAATACATAGAACAACCGGATTTCATCGATTTCAAGGAGATCGGTGTGGACGATATCATCTCTCCGGAATGGCTGGCCAGCGAGGAAGTAAAATTACTATTGAACCAATCTGCCTTTACCGACACCTATGAGTTTGATGACGGTGCTTTGACCATGACCGGGCTCACCCTTTCCAGTGAGGCACCTTTTGTAGGAAAGACGGTAAAAGAGGCCGCCGAATTCTATCCGGGACTACACTTCATACCCATCGCCCTCCAGCGACACGAAACCCAATATACGATCATCCCTCGTGGCGATACCGTCTTTAAAGCCAGGGACCGGATCTATTTCATCACGGACAAAGAAGGAGAGGAAGAACTGTATAAACTTGCCGGGGAAACCAAGAAGGCCATAAGGAAAGTGATGATATTAGGCGGGAGTAACATAGGAAGGCAACTTGCTGAAGAGCTTACGGAACTGGACTATAAGGTAAAGCTCGTGGAGAAGGACTATGAAAAGGCACTTGATATTGCCGACACACTGACCAAGACCCTGGTCATTCATGGCGATGGACGGAACGTAGGTACATTAGAGGAAGAAAGCATCACGGACATGGACGCTTTCATAGCGGTGACCAATGATTCGGAGACCAATATCATGGCCTCACTGGTCGCCAAGTCCAAGCAGGTGAGGAAGACCATCGCCCTGGTGGAGAACATGGACTATTTTAAATTAAGTCATTCCATAGGCATCAACAGCCTGATCAACAAGAAATTGATCGCTGCAAACAAGATATTCAGATATGTAAGGAAAGGCAATGTTATCGCGATCACCAAGCTCAACAATATGAACGCTGAGCTGTTAGAGTTTGTTGTAGGTCAGAACACGAAAGTCTGCGATAAGCGGATCGTGGATATGGATATTCCCCGAGGTGCGGTAATAGGCGGTGTGATACGGGATAAAAAAGGCATCATCGCGCTGGGCGATTTTAAGATCAGGGCAGGCGACCGACTGGTGATGTGCTGTTTGCCCAGGGCCATCAAGAAAGCAGAAAAACTATTCAGTAAATAAGCATGTTCAACCTCAAGATCATCGTTTATACCCTTGGGCTATTATTGGTCTTTAACGGCGCTTTCATGCTTTTTCCCACTTTCTTAAGTTGGTATCTGGAAGAAGCGGTGAGCGTGGACCTGATCCTGGCACTACTGATCATTTTCCTGTCGGGATTTAGTATGATGTTCTTTACCCGCGACCATAATAATAAATTGAACCAGAAGGATGGTTATCTGATCGTTAGCTTAGGATGGGTTTTCATGTCCCTGAGCGGTACCTTGCCTTATCTTACCACGGGTTTGATCCCTTCATTTGCTGATGCGTTCTTCGAGACCATGTCCGGCTTTACTACTACGGGCGCAACAATACTGAGCGATATAGAAAGATTGCCGCAAAGTATACTGTTATGGCGGAGTTTAACCCATTGGATAGGAGGTATGGGGATCATCGTCCTGACCGTGGCCATCTTACCTTTATTCGGGATAGGCGGCATGCAACTTTTTGCGGCCGAGTCGCCCGGACCCAGTTCTGACAAGTTGAAACCCAGGATCGCCGACACGGCCAAGCGACTTTGGTTGATCTATGTGGGTTTTACCGCGGTTGAGACCGTGCTATTGAAGATCGCGGGCATGAACTGGCTCAATGCGGTCAACCATGCGCTGAGCACCTTATCTACCGGCGGATTTTCCACCAAGAACGAGAGCATAGCCTACTGGAACGATCAACCTTTGATACAATACATCATCATACTTTTTATGTTCCTGGCCGGTGCCAACTTTGTCGTCAGTTACTTTGCGATCAAGGGGAAGTTCGGTCAGGTAAAAAAGAACGAAGAGTTTAGATGGTATGCTTCATTCTTGCTGATCTTTGCGAGTATCACCACTCTGATCATCTTCTTCCAGGCTGACCTTTCAATGAACTCAGTGGCGCATCCTGTGGTCATCAGTGAGTTTGAGAGTTCAATAAGACATGCCCTTTTCCAGGTATTGGCCGTTATCACGACCACGGGATTTGTTACTTCTGATTTTACCGCCTGGACGCCATTCCTTACCTTATTGTTCTTTAGTTTCTATTTTTTGGGAGGTTCAGCGGGATCCACTTCAGGCGGAGTTAAGGTCGTTAGGCATATCGTTATGATCAAGAACGCCTTTTTTGAGTTCAAGCGTACTTTACATCCCAATGCGATCATTCCTGTACGATATAAGGGAAAAGGGGTGGATCAAAAGATCATCTTCAACATCCTGGGCTTTTTCATTCTTTATGCGCTTTCATTCATCATAGGAGCGATCGTCCTTGCGGCCAATGGTCTGGACTTTGAAACGGCCATAGGTGGAGCGGCCTCTTGTCTGGGAAATGTGGGGCCGGCCTTTGGCGAGTTGAGCCCGGTGGACAATTACAGTGCCTTACCTACTTTCAGCAAGTTGTGGATGACCTTCCTGATGCTGATCGGGAGATTGGAACTCTTTACCGTATTGATATTATTTTCACCGTTTTTTTGGAAAAATTAAATTCTTTTTATAGTTTTATTAATCAAATCATAAGCTATGGGAAGTCAATCGATTTTATCCAGTAAGAATGCGCAGGCCAGGAAGGAGTTTACCTATCATTTGCTCAGGGACATCTCATCCCTGGGTATGTTGTTAGAAAAAAACGCCTTTGACAATAAAGTGCAGCGCATAGGAGCAGAGCAGGAGGTGACCATCGTAGATGATAAGATGCGCCCGAGTTGTTGCGCGCTGGACCTGCTTGAGCACATCGACCATAAGAACTATACCACGGAACTTTCGCAATTCAACCTGGAAATGAACCTGGATCCGCTCAAGTTGGAAAAGGGTTGTTTTGCAAAAGTGGAAAAGGACCTTCACGCTCATATCGATCATCTCAAGAAGGTGGCCTTGTTCAAGAACCGATATGTTCCATTTGCGGGCATACTCCCTACCGTGGAAAGGCCTGATCTGGATCTTGAGAACATCACGCCTTACCCACGCTATAAGTTGCTGAACGAAATCCTGAAACAGGGCAAGGACGACGAGTTCGATATCAAGATCAGCGGCGTGGACGAACTTACCCTGACCATGGACTCCATCATGGCCGAGAGCTGCAATACCAGTTTTCAGATGCATTTACAAATTAGTTCTGAGGAATCCGTGGAGAACTACAACTGGTCGCAGATCATCGCCGGACCGATACTTGCGGGCTGTGTGAACTCACCTTTGCTCCTGGGAAGAACGCTCTGGGCGGAGACCCGGATCGCGCTTTTCCAACAAACGGTGGATTCCCGTAACTCCCTACTCTTGCTAAACGACCAGCGACCACGTGTCACCTTTGGTTATGACTGGATCCAGGATAATATTACAGAGATCTTCAAGAACGATGTTGCCCATTATCCGCTTTTGATCACTTCCCCGATCGACGAGGATTCCTTAGAGAAGATCAAATGCGGCGAGAACAGTGAACTCAAGGCATTAGCTCTGCACAACGGCAACATCTATAAATGGAATCGCCTATGTTATGGGATCACTGGAGAATTACCTCATTTGCGCATAGAGAACCGGTATATCCCTTCTGGACCAACGATCAAGGATGAGGTGGCCAATTTTGCCTTTTGGGTTGGTGTGATGAAGGCGATGCCCGAGCATTATCATAAGGTAAAGGCATCTACCGATTTCAAGTCCATCCGGCAGAACTTCTATAAGGCGGCCAAGCATGGGCTGGGTTGCCAGTTCAAATGGTGTGGCGAACTTATCACCGCGAAACGACTCATACTGGACAAGTTCATTCCCATGGCCTACGATGGTCTGGCAAAGGCAGGTATTGATAATAAGGAAGCCGCCCAGTATCTGGATATCATCCATCAACGGGTTGAAAAAGAAAAAACCGGTGCTTCCTGGATGGTCGAGAACTTCAACCGGGTCAAGCAGCATTCAACCAACAGAAGGGCCGCCTTCTACATTACGCGGGAAATGCTCTCCTTACAGGAAGAAAACATTCCGGTACATGAATGGGAGAACGTCAAAAAGGATAATAGACCTACGGAGGTTTACGATTATTCCGTGGCAGACCTTATGGACACGAACCTGCATCTGATCCATGAGGAAGATCCGATCTTGTTGGTCGATAAGCTCCTGCGGTGGCAGGATGTTACCCATTTGATGGTCGAGAACGATGCGCATGAGCTCACAGGAATCGTATCTTTGCAACAAACTGAAAAAGTAAATGAACCTGAAAAGAGCACCAAAGCCGTTAAAGAGGTTATGCTCACGGATTTCATGACGACAACGGCAGAGACCGAAGCATTCAGTGCCTATCAAATAATGAAAGTCTATAAAGTGAACATCCTGCCGGTATTATCTGATAAAAAGATCGTTGGCATCGTTCAAATCAGTGATTTCGACCAATTCAAATAAATGAGCCACTCTCACCTGATCCATGCTATAGAAACAAGACCAGCGCATCCCAGTATATTCTTCTTTTGTTGTACACATGGTAATGAAGTGGCCGGTCATCAGGCCTTAGACCAGCTTTTTGAGCATCTTTATGATATGAAGGAACATATCAACGCCAATCTTTATGCCGTTCTGGGAAATCTCAAAGCCTATCAGGAAAGAACACGTTATCTGGATAAGGACCTTAACCGTATCTGGACCCGCGAGAATTTATTGATCGAGCAGGCGGATAATGACCCTGTACATGAAATCTCTGAGCTGCAATCCATTTATCAACTTATAACGGATAAGGCCAGGGATAAGCGCGGTGAGCTTTATTTCATAGACTTGCATACCACTTCCTCTAGTTCAAAACCCTTCATTGTGATGAACGACTCGCTCAAGAACATCCAATTCACAGCATCCTTAGGGATGTCAGTAGTGATCGGTGTAGAACGTTTTATCAAGGGTTCTATGCTGGATTTCTTCAACTCCCGCGGCTATGTTTCATTTGCCTTTGAAGGTGGTCGTCATGATGACAGGGATGCGGTCTATGCCATAGAAGATCTATGTCTGAAAGTATTGATCAAGACCCAGGCAATAAGCAAAAAGAGCACTGAGCGGATGAACAATACAACAAGTCTGAACCCCAGTAAGTTCTATGAGATAAGGTACAGACATAAGTTAGAGGCGCAGGATGAGTTCCATATGATCAATGTATACAGGAACTTCCAACCTATAAGGAAAGGAGAAAAATTAGCTTTGCATAATCAACAGATCATCAAGAGTCCTGCTGACTACACGATTTTCATGCCGCTTTACCAGGATCAGGGTGAGGATGGCTTCTTTTTCATCAAGCCGATCACTTATTTCAGGCTTAAGATCATTAGTATACTCAGGAAGAGCAGCTTACAGGAACGTTTGATTCCCCGGACGAATGTAGTACAAAGCGACAGGAACACGCTGATCATCTACAATCCGGGGATAAAGCGATATCAGCTAAAGCTCCTCCATTTACTCGGGTTCAGGAAAAGGAAGAACATCAACGGTAAGAAGTCCATTTATAAACGGAACGAAAGGTACCCACAGCCGGTAGAAGACTGGATGTCCTAATCTATCCGATATTCTAAGCCTGCATTTTCCGGTTTTTTATAATCCCGCTGGAACAGGTTCTGCTCCTTGATCATCTTAGCGGTAGATTCCGGGAGTTTATCTTCCCAGCCGTCTTCTCCATGGGCGATCATGGCGAGGACTTCACGAGAAAAGATGCCTAAGACCTCTGCATCGTAATTCTCTATATCAACGACGCGACCGTTGTTCTTAAAGAACTTATAGAGCTCTTTCATTCTGGGATGTACCCTGAGGTTCTCACTGGTGATCACTTCCCCAGTTTCCGGGTCTTTATAAGGGTAAAGATAAACCCTGAGGTCTTTAAAGAACAATTTACCGAAGGCTTCGAGAATACCGCCGCTTAGGTGTCTGTAATATTTCTGGTCGAATATGTCCACCAGATTGTTCACACCCATGGCAAGTCCCATTCTTTCTTTAGTATATTTAGAGAAATATTCCACTACCTTGTAGTATTCCTGGAAATTAGAGATCATTACGGTATGCCCAAGCGTACAGAGCAGTTTTGCGCGGTCCAGGAAGTCTTCTTCGTTGATCTCGCCTTCCGAGCGCAGGTTTGATAGGGTGATCTCGAAAATGACCTGGGTCTTTTCCCTTTTCACCTTGTTCTCTTTGAGGAAAAGTTCCAGGGATTTCTTGTAAATGTCCATATTCACATTCGTGACCGGTCTAAAGCTACCGCGAAGTCCAAGGACATTTTTCTTGTAAAGAATACTGGCCGGCAAGACGTTTTTGCCATTCGGGGCGAACATGACGGCCTCTGTAAAACCGTTCTTGACCAGTTGTAAGCTCAACAAACGATTATCCACGTTCTTAAAGCGTGGTCCTGAGAAGTTGACGGTGTCTATTTCTATCTGGTCTTTATCGATATGATCATAAAGGCTTTTGAGTACCTTGCTGGCATCATAATTATAGTAATAAGCTCCGTAAATGAGATTAACCCCCAAAACGCCCAGTGTGTTCTGCTGGAGTTGGGCGTGATTCTCCTTAAAACGAACATGCAGGATTATCTTGTTATATCCTTCATCGGGTTTTACCTGATATTTGATACCAACCCAACCGTGACCTTTGTATTTTTTGGCAAAATCTATGGTAGCGACGGTGTTGGCAAATGTGAAGAATAGTTTATTAGGATGTTTCTGGCGAAGTATACGATCCTCGATCAATCGGGTTTCGTGGTCCAGCATTTTTTGAAGTCTGCTCTCCGTAACATATCTCTTGTCTTCCTCCATTCCGTAGATGGAATCACTGAAGTCTTTATCATACGCGCTCATGGTCTTGGCGATGGTCCCGGATGCGCCACCAACTCTAAAAAAATTCCTGACGGTTTCCTGTCCGGCTCCTATCTCCGCGAAGGTGCCGTAGATATTTTCGTTCAGATTGATCTTCAGGGATTTGTTCTTGGTGGATGGGACATCATCAAAGTTCTTATCTCCCATGATATGTACTGGCATAAAGGCAATTTTAAATTCGTTAATACAACCACAAAGTTAGATAATTACAATTCCACAACGAAATAATATAATTAGTTTTGTGTTAAAAATAGGCTATGAAGATAACCCTACTCGGAACAGGTACATCACAGGGCGTCCCTATAATAGGAAGCGATCATCCGGTTTGTAAGAGCGAGGATCCCAGAGATAAACGCTTAAGGGTTTCTGTTCTGCTGGAGTGGGATGATAAGTCTTATGTGGTGGACTGCGGCCCTGATTTCAGGCAGCAAATGCTCGCGAATGATGTTAGTAAAATAGATGGTATATTGTTCACCCATGAGCATAACGATCATGTTATCGGTTTAGATGATGTCCGCCCTTTTTATTTCAGGCAGGGAAACATATCGGTTTATGCCCATCAACGTGTGATGAAAGAGCTCAAGAAAAGGTTCGAGTACATCTTTGCCATAGAAGATAAATATCCCGGTGCGCCGACCCTGGATGAACATCAAATCACCGAGTCGCCTTTCCATTTAGGAAAGAAAAAGGTCATTCCGATCAATGTTTATCATGGCAAACTACAAGTGTTTGGTTTTCGTGTAGAGGATATGGCCTATGTCACGGATGCTAAATACATAGCCGATGAAGAGCTAGCAAAGTTAAAAGGGGTGAAAGTGCTTATATTGAACGCTTTACGTAAAGAAGAACACAACACTCATCTCAATCTGGAACAGGCGATCGCTGTAGCACGGAAAGTAGGCGCCGAGCAAACTTATTTTACGCATATAAGCCATCATATGGGCTTCCATGCGGAAGTGGAAAAAGAACTGCCGGACAATATACATCTCGGTCATGATAACCTGAAAATTGAACTATAATGTGGTGTAAGATCTATCTATACGGATTTGTCTTCTCTGCGCTGGTCGCATTGCTTTTATATGTGAGCTTGAACGAGCAAATAGAGCGACAACAAAAGCAAATAGAAATATTAGAAGATAAAATTGAAGCTTATGAAGACGCGAACAACGATCAGGGGAAAAGTAGCGGATAGGTCCTTATATAGGTTCCTGTTCCTCTTTATCCTGGTATTTTCCTGTGCTTGTCAAACAGATAAAAAGACTCCAACAGATGATGAAGGAACAGCAGGAATATTATCATCAGATGCCATTATACAAAAGGCTATCGAAGCTAGTGGAAAGCATAAGGTCAGCGACCATCGGATCCTTTTTGAGTTCAGGGACAAGACCTATGTCAGCGAAGGTATTTGTGGTCAATTCAAATTTACCAGAATAGATACATCCAGGCAGGTCAAAGATGTTTTTTTTAAGGATAGCCTTCAAAGGAAGGTAAAGGGAAAAGGTGTACAATTAGCCGACACCACAGCAACTACTATCAAGTCCGCTATCAACGCTGTCAATTATTTTGTACACCTACCTTATCGGTTGAAGGACGCTGCCGTAAAAGCCAAACGCTTAGCGGATGATACGATCGCTGATACTTCTTATTATCAACTGCAGGTAAAGTTCAGGGAAAAAGGAGGTGGCGAGGACTATCAGGATATATATCGTTACTGGTTTGATAAGAAAGACTTCAGTATGGACTATCTTGCCTATAAATTCTATACGAACGATGGTGGCATGCGCTTTAGAGTAAAAAAAGCTCAGGACACGTTGAAGGGAATCGTCTTCCAGAGCTATGATAACCTAAAACCCAGATCCGACTCCCTTTCGTTCTATAATATAAGTGATGCTTATAAGCAAGATCGATTGAAAAAGGTCTCTGAGATCATAACAAGACCTGTTTCTGTTGCTCCTTTAGAGCAGGAATGTGATTAAAAGTTGATCAGCGTATCTTTTATATTTCTTTGCTCATCGATGTCCAGCTTAAGCACATACTTGTTATTCTTTAGCTGCTCAGGGTTGTATTTTTTGAACTGCAATATTTGATTGGTTAACTTAAGGTTCAGCGAATCGGAATTAACGATGACAGACCGCTTCCCGTAGGTCTTTTGCCAAAAATCCCTATCAAAGCTAAGGTCTTCTTCCAGGTTCTTGACCTGACCCTTATAAGGATGAACGATAGGTATTATCGTTTGGAAGGCGTAGGTTTCCGTAGAGGTAAAGAACATGTCCAGTTCTTTATCCGAAAAATAATCGCCCCAGAACGCCGCCTGATCAAAACCTTTTTCGCTCAATTCCGTATTATCATCCTTCCTATCGTTATTAGTATCCCCAGGACGGATGATGAAATAAGTAGTAGGACGTTTACTCAGATGTTCCGGTACATCAAAAGCTACTTTCGGTTGTTTTTCTTTCGATCTATCGGTCTGACAGCTGACCAGGCATAATAGAAAAAATGAAACACCGGTAATCTTCAACTTAAGTTCCATAGTTAGGATTATAGTTGAGCTAAATTACTACATTAATATCAACTGCAAAAGTAAATTCCAGATCAAAGTATATATGAGCAATATCGGTATTTTATAAACTTTTGATCAACATAAGGTTAAAACCATGAAAGGCTGTTTTAAAATCGTATCTTTGCATGCAATTCATACGAAATTGCCATGGCTAAAGTCAACAAGATAAAAAAACAAGGACTCACTTATGATGATGTCCTTCTCGTCCCGGACTATTCAGAAGTATTACCTCGAAAAGTAAGTATCCGCTCCAGATTTACCAGGAATATTTCCCTCCGCGTGCCTATCGCCTCAGCAGCGATGGACACGGTTACGGAATCGCAAATGGGAATAGCGATCGCGCAGGAAGGTGGCATAGGCGTCTTACATAAAAGTATGACGATCCATCAGCAAGCCTTACAGGCCAGAAAGGTCAAAAGGGCGGAAAGCGGAATGATCATCGATCCGATCACCTTGCCGGCATCGGCCACGGTGAACGATGCGAAAAGATGCATGCGGGAAAACAAGATCGGCGGTATTCCTATCACGGACAAGGACCAAAAGTTGACAGGCATCCTGACGAACAGAGACCTTCGTTTTGAGACTCAGGACAACCGGCCTATTGAAGAGATCATGACCCGGGAGAAGCTTATCACTACTTCAGAAGGAACCTCTTTAAAGGAAGCTGAGGTCATATTACAAAGGCACAAAATAGAAAAACTTCCGGTGGTCAAAAAAGACAATACCTTAGTGGGGCTGATCACCTTCCGTGACATTACCAAGCTCAGCCAAAAACCCATGGCGAACAAGGATGAATACGGAAGATTACGGATCGCAGCTGCACTTGGCATCACTCCTGATGTGAAAGAACGCGCGTCTGCATTAGTGGAAGCTGGAGTAGATGCAGTTGTCATTGATACCGCGCATGGGCATACAAAAGGGGTGATAGAAACATTTAACGTCGTCAAAAAGAACTTTCCTGACCTGGATGTTGTAGTTGGGAACATTGCCACCGCGAAAGCCGCCCGATATTTAGCGGATGCGGGCGCAGATGCGGTGAAAGTTGGTATAGGACCCGGCTCAATTTGTACTACAAGAGTCGTTGCCGGAGTGGGCTACCCTCAGTTATCGGCCGTGATGGAAGTATCAGAAGAACTGGCGAATGATGATATTCCTATCATAGCCGACGGTGGGATAAGATATACCGGAGATATCCCTAAAGCCATCGCTGCCGGTGCAGATTCTGTGATGTTAGGTTCATTATTAGCCGGAACAAAAGAATCGCCTGGTGAAACAATTATTTACGAAGGCAGAAAATTCAAATCTTATAGAGGAATGGGTTCTGTAGAAGCCATGTCTAAAGGTTCTAAAGACCGTTACTTCCAGGATGTGGAAGATGACATCAAAAAATTAGTTCCAGAGGGAATCGTAGGTAGAGTTCCATATAAAGGCGAGTTAGTAGAAAGTATGGTGCAATTCATCGGCGGATTAAGAGCCGGAATGGGCTATTGTGGCGCTAAGAACATTGAAGAGATGAAGAATAACGCCCAATTCGTAGAGATAACGAATTCCGGTATCCAGGAAAGTCATCCGCACCACGTTTCCATCACAAAGGAAGCGCCTAATTATACGAGATAAAAAAATCCCTTTCTAACCAGAAAGGGATCTTAAAAAAATCAAGGCAATACAATACTAAAAGAAGTCTCTTTGCCATCCACCGTCAGCATCCATATCTCCGGTCATTATCCTGATGCCATCGATAAGCCACCAAACACCAAGGCCTCCACCGGTAATGATGAATACAACACTAGCCCAAACAGGCGTTCCAGCATACCAACGATGTGCGGCAAGGAAACCTATGAACCACCAAAGTAACAATGCGATTCCCTTGCTTTTAGCAGCAACGGCTGCAGCTGGTGAAGTAAATGTCGTTTCTTCAGAATTTTCCTGATCTACGATTTCTTGATCGGTCGTTGCTTCTGTTGTTCTTTCCACCGGGAAAGAAGCAAAGGATGAAGTGCTCACTGCCAGGAACAGTAAAAGCGTTAACATGTAATTTAACTTTATCATAATAAAAAATTTTAGATTTGTGCCAAATGTAGGAAATGTATACTTTCAAAACAATAATTTACTTAACAATTTTTTTAAATTTATCAAATCTTGCAGCGCAGGACCATGAATTCTCAGGTCTGCTAAAACTGAACGATAGTTTAATGATAAGCTACAAAGTAGCGCTCAATGAGAATGATGGTGTTCTGGAAGGGTATTCAGTGACCGATATGGGCGGTGCACATGAAACGAAGTCTTTAGTAAAGGGAAGGTATAATAAGGAAGCGAATACCCTGAGCTTTTCAGAATACGGGATAGTTTACACCAAATCACCGGTAGATACCCAGGATTTTTGCTATGTCAACTTCATAGGACAAGTCAGAGACCTTGAGAACAGAATAAAAGGTGAGTTTAGAGGCAAGTTCAGCGATGGAGGAACATGCATCAATGGTGAACTGATGTTAATGAACACTGAAAGAACTAAAGAACTCGCTGATAAGTTAGACAGGAAGATAAAAAAGAAGAAAAAGTACAAGAAATATGCGGAAAAAGGGGTCAGCGTTAAGAAGGCCATGGACACTATTTCCCAAAGCCAATTGAAAAGCAACGAATCCCTTTCTTTCTTCTCTGATAATAAGAGCTACACATTGATCCTGGACGATGCCGGTGACGCCGATGGTGACCGTGTTACGATAAGTTTGAACGGCGATATCATCCTTAGGAACCAGGAAATAGCCAAAGAACCTGTCGAGCTGAACATACGCGTGGATGAATTTCCATCTACATTACAAATAAGTGCTTTGAACAGCGGAAGCATTGCTCCCAATACGATAAATATACAACTTCAAGACGGCGATAAGCTATTAAAAACATTATCCAATCTGGAAGCAGGTGAACACAGTCAATTGATCATAAGAAAACCCAAGTAGGAATAGGGAGTTAATTTTGCGGTGCAGTTTGAACTTCGCCCGGCTCTCCTTTCTGAGGTTTTTCCACCTCAATTCCCATTTCATCGAGCACTTCTTCTGTCAGGTCATCTTCTGGCGAACCATAGACCAGCCCATTATTTTCATTGAAGATCTGTGTGTATCCCTGCTCCTGGACAACTTTTTCTATTGCAGTTCCTATTTTTTCGTAGAGTGGGCGCATGAGCTCATCACGTTTCACACGGGCAAGTTTTTGTGAGTTCTGCTGGAGCTTATTGATGTTCTGCTCCATATCGTAGATCTCATTTTCTCTGATCTTTCTTACCACCTCGTTCAACGAGTCCTTCTCCTCTTCAAATTTTTGGACCAGCTCCTGATATTCCGTGTATTTGTTCTGTATCTTTTGTCCCAACTCTTTGTTGTAATCTTCCATTTTAGCTTTGACCTCGTCGAGTTCAGGCATCTGGGAGATAATGAACTCAGTGTTTATCGTTCCTACCTTGGATTGAGCTGATACGTTGATACTTGTAATTATAAGTAATAAAAGGATGATTCGTTTCATACGGTTTAAATTTTTTGCAAATTAAATGTTTTACATCCTTATGGTGCAAATAAATCTGGTTTTTTATCCGTAAAGTTCCTCGGCAAAAGTTCTAAAATCCGTTTGGGTAAGTCTGGCCCTTTCCCTGAACACCTGAGGCATCAACTTACTGATCAACACCATACTTCCAGAGAATTGGAACTCACTATAGCAGTCCCAGCGGGTTACATCATTGGATATTGCTTTGAAGATATTCGTCTGGATGCTTTTCAACCCGTTAGCCGTATATCTGGCCTGCCATCTCTCAGGTGGCTGATATTCTAGTATGGTCTCTATCATTTTGATCCGTTGACCGGCGATCTTAATGTAAATCCTACGTTTAGCGCCAGTTTGACCGCTTTCTCCTTTGATGAGCTCGGTCGATATTAGACCGCGTTGCCACTTTGGATATAGCTCAGCATTGTTGATCGTTCTCAAAACACATTCCCTGGGCAAGCGGATATCTATCTGATGATGACATTTCATACTGTAAAATAAATCAAGATTACGTTCATCAACAAGCATTTTTCTAAACTTTTAGGAATTGACAGTGTCGTGTCCAGGGTAGCCAATAGTGTTGCCATACAGTTGTTACCTCTCAAGCCGATAGAGCTTTATCAAATTAATAAAATGAAGCATAATGCCTTCGGCTATATAGTTCTCAAATCGATTGTCATAAGTACAAAGCATTGACCTTATAAATCTTTCAACGTACAACAGTGAAAGTTGATCATTATGCGTAGCAGCATTCGATCCCAATAACAAGGTTTCATGACATTAGCAATCTCTGATCGCTTATTATCGTTGGCATGAATAGAATTAGACAAAATTTATTCGGACGCTAATTGTAATTTATTGTAAGTGCTATTTTTATACATTTGTACAAAAAAATAAAATGAGGTGCATCACCATTCTATTTCTAGTCTTTCAGGCCACTTTGAATGTTCAGGCTCAGGTAAGTTCTTCATCAACATTACTCAAGATCGAGGATGAAGCTCACAGCGTAGCTGATTTTCTTGAGGTTCTTGATAAAAAGGCAGATACTGAGGATGACCTAAACTTAGAAGACCAGATCGATCTGTTCATTAATTACCAGTTGAAGGTAAAGGAAGCTGTGGAGCTACGCTTAGACACTTTGTCTGATTTTCAGGAAGAGTTCAAAAGATATCGCGATCAAATAGCGGACAATTACATAGCCAATGGACAGGTGACGGATGCATTAGTTGAAGAAACATACGATAGATTAAAGACCGAGGTCAAAGCCAGCCACATCCTGATCAAAGTGCCGGATACGGCATCAGCGAATAAATGTAAGGAATTGTTAGATAAAGCCAAGAATGTCGCCGGAAAAGCTAGGAGAGGGGCAGATTTTGAATCCCTTGCCTTGCAGTATTCAGAGGATCCATCCGCCCAAAAGAACAAAGGGAACCTGGGTTGGTTCAGGGCATTTCAAATGGTCTATCCCTTTGAATCCAAAGCTTATGAACTTAAAAAAGGAGACATTTCCTCACCGGTGGAAACCCCATATGGTTATCATATCATCAAAAAGACCGGTGAAAGACCATCCCAGGGAAAGATACGGGTCGCTCATATCATGATAACCAGCAAAAAACAAGACACTACCAGAACATCCGCGAAGCAAAAAATACAAGGTATCTATGATCGTTTGCAGAACGGCGCGGATTTCTCCAGGTTAGCTGAAGAAGAAAGCCATGACAAAAGAACTGCTTCAAAAGGAGGAAAGTTAAATCCCTTCGCGGTAGGCGAGATCAATTCCGATGCCTTTGAGGAAGTTGCTTTTTCCCTTGAAGATGGAGCAATATCAAAGCCGCTACGATCCCGTTTTGGTTGGCACATCATCAAAAAATTAGGGAATGAGCCGGTCGCACCGCTAGCGGAAAAGAAAGCTGAACTGGTCAAACGCATCAAAACATCGGACCGTGTTAAACTCCTTAATGATAAGATACAAGAAAACATCCTGGAATACCATGAGATGCAGGTGGATTCTTCCGTGGTGGACAAATTGGCCCAAAGTGTGGATTCCACCGTATATCGATATAAATGGAAAGCACCGAAAAACCTGAAGTCGTCGGAAGCTATTTTTTTGTCCATTGATACGTTAACTTATAGCTTGGGCGACCTTGCCCGATATTTTCAGAAACAACAACGAACATTGACCCAGAACTCCCAATACTCGAACATGGTGGAAGAAGCCTTAGGCAAGTTCGTCTACGCCAAGCTAGTCAAGCATCATAAAAACCAGCTAGAAAAAATAGCTCCTGACTTCAGGGATAAGATGCAAGGCTATAAAGAAGGCTTGATGGTATTTGAACTGATGGAAAGGAAAGTTTGGGATAAGGCCAAGAAAGACTCAACCGCCTTAAAAGAACATTATCAGCAACATAAGGAAAAATACTTAGCGAAGCCCAGGATCAGCGGTCTGTTAGTGAATGCTCAGGGAATAAAAGATCTGAAGAAGCTTAAGGAGCAAGTGACCTCAACGGATTCTATCGCCTTGCTTAAAAAGCAATTCCCATCCATAGAAGTGATCCGGATGGATAAACACCCTATAAATGATACCCGTTTACCGCAGCGATTGAAGATCAGGGAAAACAGAACAAGGATCTACCGTAAAGAGAACCCCGCGAAGATCGTTCGGATAGATAAGCATCATCCGGAAGAACCGTTGAGCTTTGAAAAGGCCAGAGGAATGGTTGTTGCCGATCTGCAAGAAAAGATGGAAAAGGATTTTGTCAAGCGATTGCGAAAAAAATACAAGGTCGAGATGGATGATGAGGTATTAAATGAACTTAAACAACGCTTGTGAAAAAACTCCTTCCTATTATCATCCTGTTGATAGTTTATTCATCATGCGATCATCTTAAGCCCGAGAAGGAAAGCAAGGTGATCGCTCGTGTAAATGACCATTATCTATACAAGCAAGACCTTGATAAACTGATACCTGACCAATTGAGCCCGTCCGATAGCGCGATGAGCGCCAAAAAACACATTGACAAATGGGCGATCAAGAAGATCATGTTAGACCGTTCAAAGTTCAACCTACCCGAAAGTAAACAAAGAAGATTTGACAGCCTGGCCAGGGATTATCAGGAGGAACTCTATCGGGAAGCTTACAAGAATGCGCTCATCAATAAGGAAATAGAAACCGACATAGCCGATACCTTGCTCAGAAAGTATTACGAAAAGCACAAAAGCGCTTTCAAGATAAATGAACACCTGCTTAAACTTCGCTACATCGAGCTTGTCAATTCCATGAGCAAGAAGGATGTCGTGTTGGAAAGATTTTGGCGTTATAATAAGGAAGACCAGGCTTTTCTTAATGATAATACGTTAGCCTTTAAGAGCTATGTGCTCAAGGACAGTATTTGGGTCAGAGCTGTGGACATATTCAGACAATTAAAAGACATGGATTCGATCAACGAAAAACAATTTTATCAACCGAATGATCGTTTTACATTAAGAGATTCTTCAAGCACCTATTATTTTAAGATAAGGGATGTGAAAGGTCCAGACGATACAGCACCTTATTCTTTCATAAAACCTCAGATAAAAAAAATCCTGATCAACCGAAAAAAACTAACTTTGGGCGCTGAAATCGAAAAAGAAATTAAAGCCGACGCTTATGAAGATAGATCCTTTGAAATATATGATTAGATGTTTAACAGCTTGCCTGATACTGCTTTTCTCGAGCAATATGGACGCACAGGTCACGGTAGATGAAGATGATAATCTGCTCAACAGCACGATAGACAGCACGAAGCTACAGGAGCTCAGGACAGGCAGCAAGGATAAGATAAAAGTAGACGGCATTGCCGCTGTGGTAGGTGATTATCTGATATTGGAGAGCGACGTCAAGAAGTTCATGATGAACCAGAAGGAAAGAAGCTCTGACCCATCAAGTGTTACGGTTTGTACGGTCTTAAGACGTATCATGGAGAACAAGCTGTTCGCACATCAGGCAGTACAGGATAGTATAGATATACCGGTATCCAGGTTACAGGATAACACAGAACAACAAATAGCCCAAATGCTGGAACAGATCAAGAGCATGTCCAAGCTTTTAGAATTCTACAATGTGGATTCTGAGCAAGAGCTTAGAGATAAGTTATTTGATATCAACAAGGAGCAATTATTGACCAATAGGATGCAAAGCAAGGTTACAGATGATATGGAAGTAACGCCCGAAGAAGTAAGGAACTTCTTTGAAAGCATTCCGGATGATGAAAAGCCTATATTCGGCACTGAAGTAGAAGTAGCTCAGATCGTTATCAAACCACAGGTAGGCAAAAAGGAGCGCCAGGCGGTTATAGATGAGCTCAATGGATATAGAAAAGATGTCCTGGAAGGCGGTTCCAGCTTCAGGTCTAAAGCGGTCATCTACTCAGAGGATAAAGGTTCCAGAAGTAAAGGTGGTAAGATCGTACTCTCCAGGGACGATGCTTACGTTCAGGAGTTCAAGGAAAAGGCCTTTAGCCTTAACGAGGGCGAGATCAGCAAACCCTTTAAGACGGAATTCGGTTGGCACATCCTAATGGTTGATAAGATAAGAGGAAGACAACGTGTGGTCAGACATATCCTCAGGTTTCCCGAAATAACGCAAAAGGCGATCGATAAAGCGCGAGAAAAGATAGAACTGATAAGGAAAAGGATCGTGGATGGCGAGATCACGTTTTCCAGGGCTGCAAGAGAATTCTCTGATGAAGAAGAAACAAAAGAAGATGGCGGTCAGTTGATCAATTCCGCTAATCAAAGTAAAAGGTTCGAGCTTTCTAAAATGGACCCTAAATTGTACACCCGCGTGGTCAATCTGGAAAAAGGAGAGATCTCCAGGGTCTATCAGGAGGAACAACGCAACGGAAAAAAAGTGTTCAAGATCATCACGGTCACGGAGAAATATGATGAGCATAGAGCAAAATTCTCCAAGGACTACCCGAAGATCAAAGAGTTGGCCTTAAAACAAAAGAAATTAGATGAACTCAGGAAGTGGCAAAAAGAAAAGGCGAAAGATACTTACGTAAAGATCAACAATAACTATAAAAAATGCGGGTTTACCGGTAATTGGTTAAATTAATTTTTCAATGAAAGATACAGAAGCGATTCAAAAACTCGTAGAAAAGAACAAGAAATTAAAAGAAGAAGTTCAGCAGGTTATCGTAGGCCAGGAAGATGTCCTGGACCTATTGCTTATCTCCATCTTCTCCGGTGGTCACTCATTATTAATAGGCGTCCCTGGTTTGGCAAAGACTTTGATGATCAATACATTGTCTAAAGCACTCGGACTTACGTTCAACAGGATACAATTCACACCAGACCTGATGCCCAGCGATATCGTAGGTGCGGAGATATTAGATGAAAAAAGGAACTTCAAGTTCATCAAAGGTCCGGTTTTTGGCAATATCATCCTGGCCGATGAGATCAATAGAACGCCACCCAAGACCCAATCTGCCCTTCTGGAAGCCATGCAGGAAAAAGCGGTGACCGTTGCCGGCAAGACCTATTCCCTGGATAAACCCTATTTTGTTCTTGCCACACAAAACCCCATTGAACAAGAAGGTACCTATCCGCTTCCGGAGGCACAGTTGGATCGTTTCATGTTCTCGATCAATCTCAGTTACCCGTCAAAAGCCGAAGAGATGGAAGTGGTAAGATCTACTACGGTTGATAATAATGTAAGGATCCAACCGCTTTTCACGTCTGAGGACATTCTTACCTACCAGTCCCTTATCCGAAAGATACCGGTGCCGGACAATGTACTGAACTATGCCGTCGATCTGGTCAGGAAGACACGACCGGAACAGGATGATGCTCCGGATATCGTCAGGGAGTTCATTGACTGGGGTGCTGGACCCAGAGCTTCCCAGAACTTGATGTTCACGGCAAAGACGCATGCCGCGTTGAATGGAAAGTATTCACCGGATATCGAGGACGTTCAGGCCGTTGCGCTGAGCGTGCTTCGTCATAGGGTCCTTAAGAACTACAATGCTGAAGCTGAAGGCTATTCAATCGATGATATATTGAATCGATTGTTATAAATAAGAATCGTTCCAAATAACGTATTTTAATACCGAGTTGGAAAGTATTCAAAAGCTAAGCCTAGTATATTTATGTGATCGTTAAAAAAGTATCCTGATTTTTATCGATCTTGTAAAATTTGATAATAATTTAACGAATATTCAAATACTACTGAAATCATTATATTTGTGCCACTAAAAAAACAAATTATGGCATTTGATATAGATATGATCAGGCGTGTTTATGAAGAACTTCCCAAACGCGTTGATGCAGCAAAGGAACTCAAGGGAGGACCACTTACACTGGCAGAAAAGATACTTTATTCCCATCTTTGGGACAAGCTACCCTCCAGGGCTTTTGAAAGAGGTAAGGATTATGTTAATTTTTCTCCGGACCGTATCGCTTGTCAGGATGCTACAGCACAAATGGCGCTATTACAATTTATGCAAGCTGGAAAGGATAATGTTGCTGTGCCTACCACAGTTCACTGCGATCACCTCATTCAAGCCAAGCAGGGCGCGGAGAAAGATTTGGCACAGGCTAATGAAACCAGTAATGAGGTCTTTGATTTCCTGGAATCCGTATCCAATAAATATGGTATCGGTTTCTGGCGTCCCGGTGCAGGAATTATTCATCAGGTTGTATTAGAAAATTACGCATTTCCGGGTGGTATGATGATCGGTACGGATTCTCATACCGTTAATGCCGGCGGTCTTGGAATGGTTGCCATTGGCGTTGGCGGAGCTGATGCCGTGGATGTTATGGCGGGAATGCCCTGGGAACTGAAATTCCCAAAATTGATCGGTGTCAAATTAACCGGCAAGCCACAAGGTTGGACGGCAGCTAAAGACGTGATCTTAAAAGTCGCTGAGATCCTTACTGTAAAAGGTGGAACCGGCTGCATTTTAGAATATTTTGGCGAAGGTGCTCAAAACCTTTCCTGTACGGGAAAGGGAACCATTTGTAATATGGGAGCCGAGATAGGGGCAACCACATCAACCTTTGGTTATGATAAGTCAATGGAACGATTTTTACGCGCTACGGATAGAAATGAAATCGCGGATGAAGCGGAAAAGGTTAAAAGTTATTTGACCGGTGACGGAGAAGTCTATGCCCATCCGGAGCAATATTTTGACCAGGTTATCGAAATAGACCTGAACACGCTTAAACCGCATTTGAACGGACCTTTCACGCCAGACCTGGCAACGCCGGTTGGTGAGCTAAAAGCTAAAGCCAAAGAAAACGACTGGCCGATCAATGTGGATTGGGGATTGATAGGAAGTTGTACGAACTCTTCTTATGAAGACCTGACCAGAGCGGCCTCTATCGCCCAGCAGGCTGTCGATAAGAAATTAAAGCCCAAATCCGATTTTGGGATCAACCCTGGATCAGAGCAGATACGCTATACCGCTGAACGCGATGGCTTGCTCAAGGTCTTTGAAGACCTGGGTGCTACCTTGTTCACCAACGCCTGCGGTCCATGTATTGGACAGTGGGATAGGAGCGACAGGAAAGGTGATGAGAAGAACACCATTGTTCATTCCTTTAACCGGAACTTCTCTAAGCGCGCTGATGGTAACCCGAATACTCACGCCTTCGTAGGCTCGCCAGAAGTCGTTGCTGCTATTGCCATTTCCGGAAGGTTGGACTTTGATCCTTTTAACGACACCCTGATCAACGAAGATGGCGAAGAAGTGAAACTGGAAGCGCCTACCGGTATAGAACTACCCGAAAAGGGGTTTGATGTAAAAGATAACGGTTTCATTCCACCTAAGGAAGATGGCAGTGAAGTTGAGATCAAGGTCAAGCCTGATTCCAAAAGGTTACAATTATTAACACCTTTTGAACCCTGGGATGGCAAAAACCTAATGGGAGCTAAACTATTGATCAAGGCGCACGGTAAGTGTACTACTGATCATATTTCCATGGCTGGACCGTGGTTGCGCTATCGCGGGCATTTAGATAATATATCCGATAACTGTCTAATAGGTGCGGTCAATGCTTTTAATAAAAAGACCAATTTCGTCAAAAACCAATTGAACGGCAAATATGATGCGGTTCCTAAAGTACAGCGCGAATACAAAAAAGAAGGAATTCCAACGGTCGTGGTGGGTGATCACAATTATGGCGAAGGTTCATCTCGTGAACATGCAGCTATGGAGCCAAGATTTTTAGGAGTTAGAGCGGTCATCGTCAAATCCTTTGCCCGAATTCATGAAACCAATCTAAAAAAACAAGGCATGTTAGCGCTCACTTTTGATAATGAAAATGATTATGACCTGATTCAGGAAGATGATACGTTCAACTTTATAGACCTTGAAGATTTTGCACCAGATAAGCAGTTAACACTTGAATTAGCGCATTCAGATGGTACAAAAGATTTGGTTAAGTTAAATCATACTTATAACGCACAACAGATTAAGTGGTATGAAGCTGGATCAGCTTTAAATTTAATTCGTGAAAAAGCGAATGCTTAGTTCATAGTTTAGTAAATAATGTTTCTAAAGGCTGGTCTTATGATCAGCCTTTTTTTATTACAACTAATATTTTTCTAATTATACGATAATTTATTTATGATTAGTCCCGAAGGAGGCGGGATAGGTTAGCGATGGGCAAAGTCCATCGATAGAAAACCACAAACTATACCAAGCACTGAAAGAGCGTAATAATTAAGTATAAATTAGATCAACTATAGAAAAGGAATATGAGTATTTTGCAAAGAATACCTATAAAGATGAATAAAGAGCACCTCGAAATAATACTTACTCGAATTAATTAGCGCATTTTAATACTAATTATTCATGAATCTACACCTTTATTGATATTAACTTAATACATAAATGTTACAGAACAGGTAAGTCAAAATAAAATCAACACATTATAATTTTAAGTTATTTTTATTATCTTAGTATAAAATCCTATTATGTTTACAACAAACTCATCCATTAAATTTTGGGCGGAAGATGACCGTCCCAGAGAGAAAATGCTTCTCAAGGGAAAAGGAGCACTCAGTGACGCTGAATTGATTGCCATACTTATCGGTGCAGGAACCCGAACAAAATCAGCGGTAGATTTAGCACAAGAACTTTTACGTGCTGCAAATCATAATTTGTATGATCTAGGCAAACGTACAATACCTGAATTAAAAGAAATAAAAGGTATAGGTGATGCCAAAGCGGTTACCATAGCATCAGCCTTAGAACTCGGAAGAAGGAGAAAACTGGAACGTCGTGAAAAAGTAACAAAACTTAGCAGAGCTTCAGATGCCTACGATTTATTGAAAAGTTATTTCGAAGACTTGGATTACGAAGAATTTCGAATCATTGGACTTTCTAGATCTAATAACGTGCTAGGCGTTGAGTTAGTTTCTTCAGGAGGGAGATCAGGAACCATTGCAGATGGTGAAATTATTTTTAAAAAATTGCTTGATATGAAAGCAACAGCTTGTATTTTGAGCCACAATCATCCTTCTGGAGTGCTAAAACCCAGTGAAGCAGATTCGAGGCTAACTAAAAAACTAGCAGAGTTCGGTAAATGCATAGATTTACAAATTCTGGAT
>CAJXLO010000027.1 GCA_913056525.1 uncultured Psychroflexus sp. | reverse complement strand
ATGGATTCCAGTTAGTCGCTGCCTTTGCTGTATTTATAATTGTTTTTTATATGTATGGTGGTAGTTACGAGATGGCTGGTACTTGGCCAGCTTGGTTCAATACCATTAATGCGGTGGTAACAGCATTTATAGTTATTCCCATCATATCTAAAATAGCCACAAGAATAGGGAAACGAAATGCCTTTTTGCTTTCTACCTTTTTATCTATCGTTGGTTATATATTGAAATGGTGGGGATTTGATGTGGAACTCAATGAACAGTTCAATCAGACTGTCTTGGGAGAAAGTCTGAACGCTGGTTTAGGAACATTGTTTGAATTCTTAAATCCATTTTTAGAAAGTATAGGTGCAACTTGGTTTACTATTGATGTCGAAGATGGTGTGCCCTGGCTGATATTCTTACCTATTCCCCTATTCGCTTTTGGCATGGGCGGACTTTTTACGCTGATGATGAGCATGACCGCCGATGTTTGTGATCTGGATGAACTGGAAAACGGTCTGCCTAGAAAAGAAGGCACCTTTGGAGCGATCTATTGGCTAATGGTTAAGCTTGGGCAATCTATTGCACTTGTATTGAGTGGGATTATTCTTAGCATCGTAGGTTTTGATCCTGATGCTGATATTCAAACGATAGAAACGATGAACGATCTGAGAATCGCGGATATTGCCGTACCGGTGGGAACAGCAGCTCTTGCGTTCTTTGTGATGCTTAGATATGACTTGAACGAAAAACGCGTAAGAGACATCGGTAGGGCTTTAGAAAAAAGAAGGGCAAAGCCAGGTGCGCTGGATTATTATAAAACCAACATGCTTAGGTCACTAACGGCAGAGTCCATAAAGACTGACCCTAAATACGACCGGGAATTTAAGGACACAACAAGGGAAGAAATGATCAACCTCCATAATGAAATTTTAACAAAAGGCGTTCATGGGATGTGTTTTAGTCCTTATGTTGAAGGTCAAAAAGTTGGAGATTCACTTTCTGATGAGCAGATAAGAAATAGAATAGAGATCATAAAACATCATACGAAATGGGTGCGATCATTTTCTTGTACGGATGGAAATGAACTAACCCCTAAGATCGCCAAGGAATATGGTTTAAAGACCATCGTAGGTGCTTGGATAGGGGTTGACCGCGTTAAAAACCAAAGAGAGATCGATTCGCTAATAGAACTGGCAAAAAACGGTCATGTTGATATCGCCGTAGTAGGGAATGAAGTGCTGCTGAGAAATGATCTCATTGAAGATGGCGTAGTGAGCTACCTGAATGAAGTAAAAAAGGAACTACCCAACATACCAGTCACCTATTCAGATGCTTATTACAAATTCGTAGAATATCCTGAGCTCGTCGAGGCCTGCGATATTCTAATGATCAATTGTTATCCATTTTGGGAAGGTACGAACATCGATCTAGCAACAGCATCCTTGCGTTCCATGTACCATCTTATCAGATCTAAAGCAAACGGCAAAGAGATTATCATATCTGAAACAGGCTGGCCTGATGATGGTCAATTAGTTGAAAATGCCCAACCTTCTGAACTAAACGCCATGAAATATTTTATCAACACAAACAAATGGGCTAAAGAACAAAACGTACCATTGATCTACTTCTCTTCCTTTGATGAGTCATGGAAAGTCCACCACGAAGGCGATGTAGGGGAAAGTTGGGGAATATGGGATAAAAATAATATCCTAAAATATCAAAATCATTTATAATGTCATACAGAAAAAAACAGCAGATTACAGCTGAATACAAGGAATTCTTAGCTTCATTAGACGAGCATCAGCATGCTAAAGGCTTAGAATTTGATGAACTGGTAAAATTATATCGTAAGATCATCAAAAAAGGTATGTCCGGACTTTGCTTTAGTATGTACGAAGAGGGTCAACAGCCAGGTGACATTATTACTGAAGCGCAAGTAATGAGACGAATGAAGATCCTTCAACCCCATATTCAATGGATCCGATCTTTTTCCTGCATAGAAGGAAACGAATTCGTGCCTAAGGTGGCCAAAGAATTAGGCATTAAAACACTGGTAGGCACATGGATCGGTGATGATCGAGAGAAGAACAGACAAGATATCGATGCTTTGATAGACATGGCCAATAAAGGGTATGTGGATATTGCTGCAGTTGGTAATGAAGTCTTATATAGAAATGATATTCCTTTAGAAGAACTGAAAGAGCATATCAAAGAAGTTCGACAAGCTATTCCTAAAGAAATTCCGGTAAGCTATGTCGATGCCTATTACGAGTTCAGCGTTCATCCTGATTTAACAGAACTTTGCGATGTCATACTAACCAATTGTTACCCTTTTTGGGAAAGCTGTCACATCGATTATTCTTTAGCACACATGCAACAAATGTACGGGCAGACATTGTCTGCTGCACAAGGTAAAAAAGTCATTATTACCGAAACGGGTTGGCCAAGTCAAGGTGAAAGTCTTGGGGCAGCACAACCTTCAGATGAGAATTTTTTGAGATATTTCATCAATACGCAGCTGTGGTGTCAAAAGAACAACATCGATTGTTTCTACTTCTCCTCATTTGATGAAGCATGGAAAACAGGTGATGAAGGTGATGTAGGTGCCTATTGGGGATTATGGGATAAGAACGGCAAATTAAAATATTAACAGTTTTTTGGAGTCTTGTAGTGTTTTTGTATAGACCGATTTTTCACTACAACGATTGATTAATCTTAATTTAGTACATTATTAATAACACAAATCAAATAGTAAAATTATGAGACAAATTACATTTTTAATTACAATGTTAATGATTGCCCTGAATGGGTATTCACAGCAAGAAGTGGTTCAAGATTTTGAAAGTTCACCATCCGTGACCGGATTTGAAGGTTTAGCCTCAGCATTAGTGATTGATGATCCTACTGGTGCAGGCAACGGAAAGGTATTTGAACTAGTTACCGCTACAGGTGGCAACCCATGGCAAGGGGCGGAAGTCATACTCGACGACCAAAGCCTTTTAGAATTAACTTCGGACAAAACCATGAGCGTGGATGTTTATTCAACGGTCGCCTTTTCGCCAATGGCTAAAGTAGAAGGAACAGGTGTACCCGCAGCAGCAAACACGCAGGATCACACAGGTAGTGGTTGGGAAACACTGACCTTTACGTTCACGACAGGTTCAGATGGTACAACAACAGCTAATGGCGTATACAATAAAGTTGTATTCTTCCCGAACAGGAATGCAGCTGACGATGGTTGGAGGAACCCAATAATCGATGCAACCGTTCATTTTGATAATATCACCGGTGTGAAAACGTCAGCTGGTGGTGGTAATGACAACCCACCTTCAAATGCCGCTCCTACTCCTCCGAACCTTGCAGATGGTGCCGTCATCTCTTTGTATAGCAATGCATTCAATAACATTAGTGTTGATGCGTGGTCAGCTACATGGGACGACTCTGATGTTGAAGATGTTGTAGTTGCCGGTGATGATGTGAAGAAAATTACCTTCACGAACTTTATCGGGGTGGATTTTGCCACAAATCCATTTGATGCATCTGAAATGACGCACTTTCATATGGATTACTGGACAGACGAAACGGATTTGACAGGTAAAGTACTTAACCCTAAATGGTCCAATCATCAAGGAGGCAATGGCGAAACCAATGCCTTAGAACTCACGAATCCAGTGCCTGCCGGTTCTACTGGGCAATGGGTCTCGGTTGACGTGCCACTAACAGATTTTACAGAAGTGAACGGTGGTGATAAATCCGCTTTCGCACAATTTTTGATCACTTCCAATATTGGGATTGTATATGTGGATAATATCTATTTATACAATGAAACTTTCAGCAACGATACGTTTGCTCAAGACCAGTACAAGACCTATCCTAATCCGGCTACTGATGTTTGGAATATCCGCTCATCAAATGTTGGGATAAGTACTGTTGAAATCTTCAACACTTTAGGTCGATCCGTTAAACGCCTGGAAGTTGATGGTTCTAATATAAGTATAAAGGTAAGTGATCTATCAACCGGCATCTATTTCGCCAGGATCAGCGATAGTAACGGACAGACGAACACCGTAAAACTGATCAAGAAATAAATTAACACCCATTAGAACAAACAAAGCTTGCATCTTTAGAGATGCAAGCTTTTTTTATTCAGTTCAGATGATGCTATTTTTAAAGCAGATTAAAATTCAACGATGAAAAAAATCAATTTATTGGTAATATTATTGATGTTGACCATCTCATGTTCGCCCTCTAAAGACGAAAGAAATCTTGAGCAAAAGAAAATGACCGATAAAAATGAAGTCGATTCCCTTCTTAATTTAATGACGTTAGTAGAGAAAGTTGGACAGATGGTCCAATATAGCGGCGGTTGAGACCTGACAGGACCTGCAAGTAGCAATAACAATAAACAAAAGGAAAGACAGATAAAAAAAGGACTTGTAGGAAGCATGCTCAATGTTACTTCTGTAGAACAAATAAGAGAAGCGCAGCGTTTAGCCATTGATAGTTCAAGACTGAAGATTCCTATGTTATTTGGTTTTGATGTCATTCAAGGTTACCAAACCATGTTTCCAATTCCACTAGCAGAAGCGGCAAGTTGAGATCTTGATTTGATGAAACAGACGGCAAAAATAGCAGCAAAAGAAGCAACAGCGGCCGGCGTCAATTGGACATTTGCTCCCATGGTAGATATATCTCAAGACGCCAGATGGGAAAGGATCATGGAAAGTGCCGGCGATAATCCTTACCTAAACAAGAAAGTGGCCTTAGCCAAGAGGAACGTTTATCAGGGAAATGATGTTGAAGATGGACCGCTCTTTCCCTTTGTTCAATAACTAAGCTATAAAGTTTTACTTAAGGCGATATCTTTTTAGATAAAAGAACTTTTTCAAAAGTAGAGAGCATCCGGGCAACGATCGATATGAAGAACACAGGCAAAAGAACCGGCAAAGAGGTCGTTCAGCTTTACGTCCACGACCTGGTAGCGAGCATTAGAAGACCGGTTAAGGAGCTTAAAGCCTTTAAGAAAGTGGAATTCATTATCTCAGAAAAAGATATAGCCTTCTGTAAAAGAACAGGAAATGAGAAGCAGAACCTAGAAGGTTCCCATTGATGATAGAAAAAAGCTCAGAATACCATAAGAACGCGTTCTTTGGGTTCACTAATAATAAGCCGGATCAAGTTTGATGAATCATTACAGGATAATTTTTTATATATAGTAAGAAGTAATTTAATATAAAATTATCGACTATTGTAAAGGAATAACAGTCTTAAAAATTGATTATTTTTACTTATTAATTTTGATCAGATGAAGGAATCAACGCTTGTCCAAAATGCAGAAAAAGAAGCAACCCAGCTACTAAAAGAAAGACTACCCGTAGAGTTCGTCTATCATAATATCAATCACACTAACCGCGTTGTTGATGCCGCTAAGGAAATTATCGATAATTCTACCCTGACAGACGATGAAATAGAGATCTTAATGATAAGCACCTGGTTCCATGATGTAGGTTATATAGATGGATGTGATGACCATGAGACTAAAAGTAAAGCATATGCCTCTAAGTTCTTAAAAGGTAAAGGTATCGATGATGAACAGATAGAAAAAGTAAAGGATTGTATCGATGCAACCCGTGTTAAGAAAGAACCTGACAATTTAATGCAAAAGATCATCAAAGATGCAGACTCAGGGCATTTAGCATCTGATGATTTTGAAGCTACTTCTGAGCTCTTACGTCAGGAATGGAAGTTAATGGATATCAAAGACTACGATCCTGATGAATGGATAGACATCAATATTCAAATGTTATCTAACATCCATCGATATCATACTAGTTATGCTAAGGAAAATTGGCAACCTAAAAAGCAGCTAAACCTTTCTGAGCTGCTCAAGAAAAAAAAGAAACAAGAAAAAAAGTTAGAAAAGGAGAAGCAAAAAGCAAGATATAAGGCTGATTTTAAGAATGATAACCCCGAAAGGAGCATTCAAACGCTTTTTAGGACAACTCTTAGGAACCATATCAAGCTAAGTGATATTGCCGATACGAAGGCGAACATTCTTTTATCAGTGAACGCGATCATCATTTCCCTTGCTTTGTCTAACATCATCCCAAAGTTGGACAATCCGTCCAATCAACACCTTATGGTTCCGTCCCTGATATTGGTTATATTTAGTGTGGTTTCTATCATCATGTCCATCATGTCAACAAGACCTCAACTGACACAAGGAAAGTTCACCAAGGAACAAGTAAGGAAAAGAGATGTGAACATCCTTTTCTTCGGCAATTTCCATAAGATGAGCTTTAAAGACTACAAATGGGGCATAGATCAAATAATCAGTGACAAGGATTATGTGTACGAGGCACTTACTCGAGACCTGCATTCTTTAGGTATCGTTCTGGCTAGAAAATACAAATTACTCCGATTGACCTATACCGTTTTTCTTGTAGGGATACTGATCTCAGTCATCAGCTTTTTAATCGGCTTTGCTTTCATGGAGTAGTTCTTGATCTTTACTGGATGCTCTGGATTCCTGAAAAGATACTTTTACCCTTAAAGCGAACAAACCGGTAACTCCTTGTAGATCTTCAAGCTCAAGATTTTCCACTTCTTCTTCTAAGAGCCCTTTGCTCTGAAGGTATTCTATATATTTTAGATATTCACGTCTATCCTGCTTTTGGGTATGGACAATGGCTATCTTTCCGGCTTGGGTTAGCCTTTCGTTCTTATCCTTGATAAAAGCCTTATCGATCCTTTTTTTGATCACTTCATAACTTGCATTGTAAGCTCCATCGACATCAAATTGTTTTTCGTCCATTCTGTACCTTATGGATAAGGTCTGATCAAAAACGAGGATCAGGGAAGCTGCTTTAAGGGCAATATTAAGTTCTTTTTGTCTGTCATAAAAAAAGCGCTCTGTTTCACACATAGTTTGCAATTGCCATATCCTAAGGTTCTTAAGAGCCAGACTAGTGAACTTCCTATCCCTGGCAATGGATTGACCTATGTACATGGTATGCTCCACTCCATCGGTCTTGAACCGTTCAAAATAATGAGGGAACAAGTTTTGAGCTTGCTTTTGTTTATCGTCCATAAAACAGGCGACTTGTTCATTCATATGCTGGACGGCGTCTGTAAAATCTTGTTGCGACTGATATCTAAGTCCGCTTTGTTCATCTATTGTGGATAGATAGGTTTCAATAGCCTTTTTCAGTGGACTATTGTTGTAGAGTTGATCATCTAAGAGCGTATTGATCTCCTCCTTAATGAAAACGGAGATCTTAGCTTCCAGGTTTTTGGTGAACCCGTCTTTTAATTCTTCCAGGAAAGTATCGATCTGGAATAAATACTGCTCTACGATAGGTGAACCTTGCTGATCATTGATCTGCTGTAAAAGGGCTTGCAGGTCCTTCAACTGAAGTTGGAAATCCCTTTGAATGGCCTCATTCCGTATCATAGTGGAAGAAACGATATCTATCTGACCAAAAAGCGGATGTACATCCTCGAACACGATATCGTTAAATTGGGCTACATTACCCTGGTTCTGATCATTGATATATTTTATGGCTTCTTCCTCGAACTTCCAGGTCACGCTAGGATGTATCGCCGTACATTCACTTTGAATAATGGCTTTAACATAATTCTGATAATCGGAAATGTTCCTTTCAGCGGCAGTGTAAATAAACGGGAGAATATCATCTATCTTTCTGGCGTTAAGCCCATTAAGCTCATTCTTCTTGCTGGACACCAGTTCCAGCACGCCTAGCAATTTGTCTTTTTTCGCTATGGGAGCTAAGATGCATGAACGTATTCCGTTGTTTTTCAGGTTATCACATAGTTTGTTACCACCAGCCTTTTCTTGATAGGTATCTACGTCCGGGATACAAAAATATTCATCATTATGGATCAGTGAATTGATCGTACCTTGACATACCGCATTTTGACAGTCTGAAGTGAGCATATCTCCTAAGATATAGCTCTTCACCTTCTTAAGGTCCATGGACTTAAAGCTCCCATCTTCATCATCATAGATCGTGAACCCGAACTTAAGATCGGATAGACCAAATATGTTTTGCATGACCGTGGTCATCTGGTCATTAAGATGTTGATCCTTGCCTAAGCTACTATTTATAAGTAGGCTCTTAAGATTATTTCTGTGCTGATCTTTAGTAATATCGGTCAGGTTCAGTATAGTGAAACCCTTTATCTCCCAGGAACGCGGCGGAAAAAAAGATTTCCATTTTTCAATGTTGTTCGGGTCCTGAAGAAGTTCATCTACATCCTTTGGTGTGATCTCAGGAGCTTTATCGGTAGGATAGAAATCCGCCAGGTCAGCGTTGATAAAGATCCGGTAGGTACGTTTGATCCCGCGCTCATCCACAGCTTCATAATAAAGCGGTCTGGCAAAGTCTAATTGAAGGTCATAATAATCATTGAGGATAAGTGTACAAGCCTGAACATAAGCATCATCCACGGATAGGTTTTGAAAATTGAACTGAAATCCATCTTCCTGCATCTTCATCACTTTCTTGAAACGGTCACTGCTCTTGAAAATGGCGTTAATGAAAGGTATACAGGCGGCTTTTATCTCATTTTCCTTAAGGATGTCTGGAAAAAGGTCATCTAACAAAGCATCGATGCTTGACTTATATTTAGATAGGGCATCTTTATAATCTATTCCTTCCTTAAGCTCAGGATATTTATCGGCCAGTTCGAGTAAGGCAGATAGATATGCCTTTACATGAGCTTTGTCTTCATTATCACGACGATGTTCTATCTGATCAAAGATCCTGCTGAAGCTTAATTTTATCTGGAAGGGGAAATCATCTGTAATATCCATACCCATATTTTTATTAGTCGCAGATCATAGCTTGCGATCTACAATATAATGTGATACACAAAGTTATTATATAGAATTGATTAATTGTGTAATGATAATTACATTTGTAAAAAATATTTTTATGTACAAGACTATATTAGCTTTATTGACGGTGTCATTGTTTACGGCTTGTCAAGGCGAGAATGATAATAAGGTAGCGTTCAATGCCGAGATAAAAGGTGTGGAGGATGATACGGAAGCTATCTTCTATTCAACATCAGAAAAGAACAGTCTTGACCCGGTTGATACGGTTGCGGTCAAAAATGAGATGATAAAGGTAAATCTACCTCAAGTGGATGAACAAAAGCTATATCTATTGAAAGTAGATGGTATTAGAGGTAACGCTGTGTTTATCAATGAAAATAAAAAAATCGATGCTACGATATACAAGGACAGTCTTAGAAGTTCTGACATAAGATCAGGTAGGAACAATGAACTCTTACAAGAGTATTTGGGTATGGTTCAGAACATGAGCGATAAAATGAAATCGATGCAAGGGGAATACCGGTCCGCCAGTATGAACCAAAATAAGGAAAAGGCGAAGAAAATAAGGGAATCCCAGGATAAGGTCAACAAAGAGTTCATAAAAGAACAAAAAGCATTCATCAGAGACCATAGTAGTTCTCTTGTCGCACTTATGGTGCTTTCTGATCTTTACCAACAAAAACGTATTCCCAGCAAAGAGAGCAAAGAACTTTACAAGAACTTAGCTCCTGAAATACAAGACACGCCAATAGGTAAACAAATAAATGAAAGTCTGGAAAAAGCTTCAAGGACGGATGTAGGTGAAGTTGCTCCAGGTTTTTCCGCCCCTAATCCTGATGGCGAGAAAGTAAGCCTAAAAGATGCAATGGGTGAGATAACCTTAATAGATTTCTGGGCTTCCTGGTGTAAGCCTTGTAGGATAGAAAACCCGAATGTGGTCAAGCTCTACAATGAGTATCATGATGATGGTTTTAATATCATAGGTGTTTCACTGGATAAAAGCAAGTCCAAATGGGTTAAGGCTATCAAGGAAGACCAACTTGAATGGCATCACATCAGTAATCTAAAATATTGGAAAGAGCCGATTGCTCAGAAATATGGGGTAAGGTCAATACCTAAAACCTTCCTGATAGATGAGGAAGGTAAGATCATAGCTAAGAACCTTAGAGGAAATGAGCTCAGGGATAAAGTCGCTGAAATACTTGGAGATAGTTAGATCCTCCCGGTTTTTTGTAAGATGAACAGAAGTATAATGGGAATGAGTAATAAAATAACCATCAAACTGCTTTCCTGGATAATGCGCGGTTGAAGAAGAATAGTAAGGAAATAGCCTCCCATAGCACCACCAAAATGGGCGTCGTGTCCAATGTTGTCCTGTCGCTTTTTCATTGCATAAATAGAATACAACAGATATCCGATACCAAAAACATAAGCTGGAATAGGAATAATAAAGAAAAGTCCTAGCATCATGTCAGGTCCGAGCAGAATAGCCGAATAAAGGACGCCTACCACTGCTCCACTTGCTCCAACGGCGGTGTAATGCATCTCTTCTTTATGGAAAAAGTAAGAAAGAACGTTTCCTAACAATAAGCTTGCAAAATAAACCGCTAAGAAGCCTAAAATCCCCAGATAGCTTATAACACTTCCGGCAAAAAAATATAATGTCAGCATATTTACTGCTAAATGGGTGATGTCAATATGAAGAAATCCTGAAGAAAATATCACCAATTTATTACCACGCCGTATAGAACTGATATTGAACTTATATTTGTTGAAGAATTCTACATCGTTAAATCCTTTAAATGAAATTATAGCATTGGCAGCAATTATCACGAGAGTTACTACAGAAGTATCATACATGGCACAAAGTACTAAAAATTCAAATATAGTATATCTTTGGAAAAATATTCAGTTGATGAAAAGATTGCTGTACATCATTAGTTATCCATTTATCAAGTTCATCTCTAAATTACCTTTTAAAATTCTCTATAAACTATCAGACCTGTTGTATCTATTGTTGTATAATTTGTTCAAATACAGGAAGAGCGTTGTGAGGAAGAACCTGGAATTAGCCTTACCGGATAGTTCAGAATTGGAGAGAAAGAAAATAGAGAAAAAGTTTTACAGGCATTTTTGCGACCTTATTTTAGAGACCGTCAAGGTCTTTTCCATCTCAAAGCAAGAGTTGAAAGAGCGCTTCAAGATAACCAATCCTGAGGTGATCCATGAGCTGGAAGCTCAGGGGAAAAGCGTAATCTACATGTGCGCTCATTACAATAATTACGAATGGATCCTCGCCTTGAGGTTCCATGGAATGAAAAACACCAGCTACGGTATCTACAAGAAGTTAAAGAACAAAGCGTTTGATGATCTATTGAGAAAAAGCAGAAGTAAATTTGAAACTTATCTCATAGATAAAGAAGCCATCCCCAAAAAAATGGCAGAAGACAAGCTCAAGAACAAGAAAGCAAACTACGGGATGATCGCTGACCAATCTCCAAAAAGAAGATCCGCAAGAAACTGGCTGGAGTTCATGGGACTTAACACACCAGTCTTTACAGGTTCTGAGCTCTTAGCTAAAAGGCTGGACCTGGCTGTAGTGTATATGAAAATAGAAAAGGTAGGTCGTGGTTATTATGAAACCGTCCTTGAGCCTGTGACAACTCAGGCAAAAAAGACAGATAACGGAGAGATCACAAAAGCCTACTTTAAAAAACTGGAATCGCAGATCTATAGAAGACCCGAATTTTACCTTTGGACACATAAACGCTGGAAGTATAAAGACCAATATGATCGTGACCAACACATTTTCTTTTAATTTCTCTTAGTTGATAATATCTTTTTCTACTACTTTTGGTCTCCAGAAACTTTAACAATGAAGAAGAACGTTGCTATCGCCATGGGTGGCTTTTCCAGTGAGTTCGATATTTCCATAAAAAGTGGTAATGCGGTCTATCAGGCACTGAAGAATACAGACTATAATACTTACAGGACCATCATCGCCAGGGACAGTTGGTATTTGCTAGACAAAAAGGATAATAAGATACCACTGGATAAGAGCGACTTTAGTGCGATCGTTGATAATGTGAAGGTCTATTTTGATGTGGTCTTCAATACCATTCACGGATCACCGGGCGAGGATGGCCTGATACAAGGTTATTTTGAGAACATGGGAATACCGCAAACCGCGAGTAGCCATTATCCTTCAGCGCTTACTTATAACAAACGCGATTGTATAAGCGTACTTAAACCTTATGGTGTAGACTCCGCTAAAAACTATCTCCTTGACGAAGGAGACCCTTTAGACGTGAACGCTATTTTGGAAAAAGTAGGTCTTCCATGTTTTGTTAAGGCGAATCGTGCCGGCTCCAGCTTTGGAATTACCAAAGTAAAGAAAGAAGATGAACTTATACCTGCCATCGAGCATGCCTATAATGAAGATGATGAAGTTATCATTGAACAAGCCATCAACGGAAGGGAATTTTCTGTAGGTGTGATCAATTACGATGGTAGACCTATGGTACTACCGATAACCGAAATAAGGTCGAAGAACGAGTTTTTTGATTTTGATGCCAAATATCACGGAAAAGCAGAAGAGATCACACCAGCTGATCTTGATGTTAAAATTCAGAACAGCATTCAAAAGGAAGCACTGAGGATATTCAAGATATTGAAACTTAAAGGATTGACCAGAGCCGAATTCATAGTCGAAAATGAAATACCTTATTTCATAGAGATCAACACTTGTCCCGGATTGACCGATGCGAGCATCCTACCACAACAAGCCAGAGCTGCGAACATAAGTTTACAAGACCTTTATACTAATGCGATCGAGGTCGCCTTAGGAGAAACTTGATGATGCTGTCATTGAAAAGTTCATTTCATCTATGATGAACTTCTGATGGTCATTTAAGGACGTTTACCTCTACATGGATGTTATCATAAGGCCATTCGCTTTCATCAACCTCTACCTGTTCGATCTTTTTCGCGACTTCCATACCTTCCAGTATCCTACCAAAAACCGTAAAATCACCATCCAGATGATGCGCTCCTTCCGGATCAGTAACGATAAAGAATTCAAACGGGGAAGAAGCATTGCTTTGATTCTTATCTGACCTTTTGGCCATGGACAATGCTCCATAAGTATGTTGGTGAATAGAATGATACTCGTTAGGGATCTGAAAATCACCTATAGCTTTGCGGAATTTTTGTGTGGACCTTCTATCAGAGTTGCCAGCCTGTATGACGTAGCCTTTCGCCACCCTATGGAAAAAAGTCTCATCAAAGTAACCCAGTTTTGCGAGTCGGATGAAATTAGCTCTATGCAATTTTTCTGCGGCAAAGAGTTGGGCTTTCATCGTGCCAAACCTTGTCTTTATCTCTACAATCGTCTGTGGGTTCTTAACACCATATTCCTTTAAGAACGGTATGAGTTCAGTTTGCTTTAATGTCTTTATATGAGAAACATCAATATCAGTCCCACCTGATGGTATCTTAACTTTTTCCGCGGGTTCCTTTTCTTGTTGCTTTTCCTTTTTTGATTGATCCGTACCGGTTGATTTTTTGTTCGTATTTTCGCCTTGACAAGCAGAAAGAAGAAGGATAACCAGTAAGCTAAATAATGGATTTCTCATCGTTTAAAGATTTAGTTCCAAAAATAAAAAAATTAACCTTACCCGGTGCGGCCGCACAATACAAAATGGCACCACAAAGCAGAAGAGAGGAATTGGAATCCCTTGATATAGCGTCACTGAATGCAAAGGAGGCGGCGGTTCTTTGTCTTATCTACCCCAGAAATAAGCGTTCTTATGTGGTTTTTATATTACGCAATGCTTATCCGGGCGTTCATTCCCGTCAGATAGGTTTTCCGGGCGGTCGTAAGGAAGAATATGACGATTCTTTTCTATCCACGGCCATTAGGGAAACCGAAGAGGAAATTGGTGTAAATGGAAATGATATCAAGGCCATCACTCATTTGTCACGATTGTTTATTCCACCTTCCAACTTCATCGTATATCCTTTTTTAGGTTTAATGGAAGATGAACCTGTTTTCAAACCTGAACCCAGCGAAGTGGATGACATCATTGAAGTAGAGCTGGACCATATCCTGGATGAAAATTGCATCAGTACGAAGAAGTTAAGCACCTCATATGCTAAGAACATCAACGTGAACTGTTTCCAATATCAAGATAAGGTAATATGGGGAGCGACGGCCATGATATTAAGCGAATTAAGAGCAATGTTGTTAAAAATTAACTAGATGCGTGTCTATGAAGAGAACCAGGTCATCCTTCCCGGTTGATAACTTGATTGATCTGAAAACCAAAATACTGAATTGGGTTAGAACAACTTATGTAGATAATGTAAATAAAAGTCAACCTATATGCTATCTGGATAGTAATCAGCATCAGGATAAGTACGGGAAGTTCGAGGCACTTTTAGCTATAGGAAGTACCCAGGAACTAAAGATGAACACACCAGGATGTATTGACGCATTACAAGGGTTTCACGAGGAAACCCAGGATTGGTTATTGGGCTACCTAAGCTATGATTTGAAAAATGAGATCGAGGATGTTAGCTCTTTCAATGAAGACCTGCAGCAAGCACCAGAACTGTTCTTTTTCCAACCTGAAAAATTATTAATTCTCAGAAAGAACATGATTGAATTCCATTACCCTGAGGAATTACAAGATGTTGTTCATCATGACCTTGAATCGATAGAAAGACAAAATACAGAAGTAGATCATCAAAAGATAAATATCAACATCCGCCAGGTATTGTCCAGAACGGATTATACAAATGCGGTCAATGGTATATTGGAACATATCCAATTAGGAGATATCTACGAGATGAACTTCTGCCAATCCTTCTATGCAAAGCATGTTCAATTATCACCTATCAAGATCTTCCAAAAGCTGAACGACATCGCTCGATCTCCATTCGCAGCTTTTTGTCAATTCGATGACCATCATATATTATCGGCAAGTCCGGAGCGATATATACAACGTACGGGAGAAAAACTGATATCCCAACCCATAAAAGGAACGGCGAAACGATCGAAGAACAAAGCATTGGATAAAGAGATAAGCCTGGGGCTTCAGAATGACCCCAAGGAACGCGCAGAGAACATCATGATAACTGATCTGGTAAGGAACGACCTGGCAAGAACAGCGGAAAAGGGAAGCGTTAGAGTAGAGGAACTCTGCGGACTTTATTCATTTAGGACCGTTCATCAATTGATCACCACGATCTCATCTCAGATAAGAAAAGGAACAAGATTAAATGAAATACTGAAGACCACTTTTCCTATGGGAAGCATGACCGGCGCACCCAAGTTGAGCGCAATGAATATCATTGAGGAATTTGAGCATAACAAAAGAGGTATTTACAGCGGTAGTATAGGATACATTTCTCCACATGGTGATCTGGACCTCAACGTGGTGATAAGGTCGATCCTTTATAATAAAAAGAACCAGCAACTGAGCTTAGCGGTTGGAAGTGCCATAACGTACCAATCTGAGCCCCAAAAAGAATATGAAGAATGTCTCCTAAAGGCTGAAGCATTGCTAAAAGCACTGGAGTAAGACTCCTTTTAAATTGAGTAAATTTGTGATATGATACGATCCTTTTCTGATCATTTACAAAGAGAATTCCCCAGGATATCTAAAGGAAGTAAATTGCTTATCGCATTTAGCGGTGGGTCAGATAGTGTGGTATTGACCACACTATTATATCGCTTAGGATATAATGTAAGCCTTGCGCACGTCAATTTTTCACTTAGGGACATTGAAAGTGATGAAGATGAGGTTTTTGCAAGAGAATTTGCTAGAGAAAAAGGACTGGAGTTTTATTCAACCCACATCAATACAAGGCAATATGCTGCCGATAATCAATTAAGTACTCAAGAAGCTGCTAGAAAATTCCGCTATGAATGGTTTGATGAACTTCTTAACACAAAAAACAAAGATTTCATCCTAACCGCACATCACGCGGATGATCAGCTGGAAACGGTTTTCATTAATATGATAAGAGGAAGCGGTTTAAAAGGCTTCACTGGTATACCCAGAGAACGTGATGATATTATTAGACCACTTCTCCCCTATTCTAAGGACCGATTACTTGAATTTGCAAATGAAAATGGGCTTTCCTGGCGTGAGGATAGCAGTAATTCTTCAACCGATTATCTCAGGAATAAGGTCAGAAGCAAGCTAATCCCAAGTTTCAAGAAGATGTCTAAAGACGCTTTTCGGCAAGCAATAAAAAGTATCGGGCTGGCTGATAATTCCTATCAGTTATTTGAAGACCTGCTACAAGAAAAACGAGATAGCATCGTTTCCAGTACAGATAATGGATATTCCATCTCATTGGAAAAATTAGAAAAGGAAGAACACCCAAGGACGCTTTTATTCCATTTTATAAAAGATCTTGGTTTTAAAAATATTGATGAAGTTTATCAATTGTGCAAAAAACCCAGGGGAAAGATCCTTCAGAACAAAGAATACCAGATAACTAAAGAACGTGACCAATTAGTGATACAGCCTATAGAAAAGAATTCTGAGCCAGAAACGTTCAGGATATTACTAAGCTCAAGCTTTCACAGGACACCTGTAGGTAATTTAAGCATCAGGTCTTGTGATGGTATAGAAGGAAGTTCTAAAAATATTGCTTATGTAGATGCTGATAAGATAGGTAAGGCATTAATTTTGCGAAAGTGGAAGAAAGGTGATCATTTCTATCCATTAGGAATGAAAGGGAGAAAAAAGTTGAGCGATTTTTTAAAAGATGAAAAAGTTCCACACCATAAAAAATTGGATCAATGGGTCTTGACCTATGATGAAAAGATCGTCTGGGTAGTAGGTCATAGACTAGATGATAGATTTAAAATAAACAATAGTACAAGAAGATGTTTAAAAATAACCTGTTCAGCGGATTAGTTCTATTTTTTTTACTTGCATTAGCTCAGAGTGTTCCAGCACAATTGGGTCTTCAGGAAGAAATAGTAGATCCCGTAAAATGGGAAGTTTCCATTGAAAGGGCATCCGCTGACACTTATGAGTTCATTGCAGTAGCGAAAATTAAGGATAATTGGCACTTGCCTTCCCAGAAAAAACTACCGGATGGTAAAGTTGGTCCCACGCCTACTAGCTTTGATTTTGAAACAAAGGGGAATGACATTGAATTAATAGGGGACACAAGCGAACCTAAGGGTATCACTGAGGTCGATCCAATTTTTGATATTGAATTGACCTATTTCAAGGAGAAAGCTGTCTTCAAACAAAAGTTACAGGTTCGAGGTACGACTGAACAAATGATAGCTCATATTTCTTTCTCAGTTTGCGATGATGAAAAGTGCTTACCACCAGACACCCGATCGTTCTCCTTAAACCTCAACAAGTTATCAGTTAGCACCTATACAGAAGAAACGTCCGAAACAGATGATAAGGCGACAAATGAACTGCAGATACCACTTGACCGGTCTGATTTTGAAATGACCCGGCAAGAAAAAGATAAATCTTATGTGAGCATTTTCCTTCTTGGTTTCCTGGGCGGTCTTATCGCATTGTTCACACCTTGTGTATTCCCCATGATCCCGCTCACGGTATCTTTTTTCACGAAAGGGGCTAGAACAAGGAAAATAGGATTGGTCAATGCGATCCTCTACACGACCTTTATCTTCCTGATATACTTTTTGCTCAGTTTACCCTTTCATTTATTGGACTCCGTGAATCCTGAATTCCTGAACAATATATCGACCAATACCACATTGAACATCATATTCTTCCTGATATTTGCGGCCTTTGCTTTTTCATTCTTCGGTTATTATGAAATTACACTTCCCAGCGCGTGGAGCAGTAGATTAGATGAAAAGGCAACGAACATAGGTGGTATTGTAGGGATATTTCTGATGGCATTGACCTTAGCGATCGTTTCATTCTCTTGCACCGGACCGATCTTAGGTTCGTTGCTGGGTGGATCATTATCCACGGATGGCGGAGCTACGTTACTATCTTTGGGAATGTCCGGCTTCGGTTTGGCCCTGGCCTTGCCGTTTGGTTTGTTCGCTTTGTTCCCTAACTGGTTGAACGCATTACCAAAAAGCGGTGGCTGGATGAACACTTTAAAGGTCGTATTAGGCTTTCTGGAGCTAGGTCTGGCCTTTAAGTTCCTTTCTAATGCTGACCTGGTAGAACATTGGGGTTTCCTCAAACGAGAGATATTCATCGGGATATGGATGATCGTTACTTTGGGATTGGTCTTGTATCTTTTCGGAAAGATAAAATTTCCGCATGACCCAAAGCATGTTCATTTAAAACCACCTCGGATAATATTCGGACTTATCTTTGGGGCATTCTTCATCTATTTGGTCCCCGGATTGACCAACACTTCCTATGCTAATTTAAAGTTCCTGAGCGGTTTTCCACCACCTTTATTCTACAGTATCTATGAAAAGGACACGAAAGGACCCTTAGGACTAAAAGCGTATAATGATTTTGAAAAAGGAAGAAAGATAGCAGCTCAGGACAAAAAGCCTATATTACTGGATTTCACAGGTCTGGCCTGTGTAAACTGTCGGAAAATGGAAGAACAAGTCTGGAGTGATCCAGCTATTTACGAATTGATAAAAAAAGATTATGTCCTGATATCACTTTATGTGGATGATGATGCTCAACTGCCTGATAAAGAACAGTTCGTCTACAAGAAACCGGGCGGTGGAACTAAATCCATCGAGACGGTAGGGAATAAATGGGCTACGTTCCAGACCCTTAACTTTAAGAACAATTCCCAACCCTATTACGTCCTTATGAACGCTGATCACGAGCTCTTACAGAAACCGATAGGCTATGAACCGAATAAGCAGAAATTTGAAGATTTCTTAAAAGCGGGACTTCAAGTATTTGAAAAGGCTAAATCATCAGTTAGTGACTTAAACTAAGTATCTTTTCCTTATAGCTCGGGAATACTCTGGTAAGTTCATCAGCATTCCCTTTTTCAAAATCTGTAAATTCAAATGCTGGTGAAACGCTCACACCTAAGAATGTGAACTTTCATCCTGGTTTTAACCTTAAACCTTACCAATTCCTGTTTTTAACTACATACTGAGGAAGCGACCTGTTCAGATCATTCCTTATGCTTTTCAGATCGCCTGGTTGACCTTTTTCTAGCACAATCATTTCTTTCGATTCGCCCAAATAAAAATGAAATATCTCATCAGTAGGTAATCTGTGCATCGTAAAAAAAGCTGTCTGGCGTCAATAAAAAATAAATGGCCGTACAAGTAGTTCTATCGTTATGATAATGTGCTGGAAGACCTGAACAGGAATAACATCACTGGACCGATAGGTCTCCTTGTAATAACCATCTTCCATTTCAAAGGGTTCCAGATTCAGTTTATCAATAATATCTTGTGCGTTCATAATTTTTTTATCAAAAATAAGTTTATACATTTTAAATTAGCACAGGGATGCGCCCGGTATATTTCAAAAAGGTAGGTAGCTTCCTATAAAAGGTCAGAAACCGTGATCAACATGAAGACCCCGATAAGGAGGAACAAAATAGATATACTGATCTTAGTCTTATCATCTGGTAACCATTTTTGCACTCTGGGTCCTATTTGCCCGCCCAGAATAACACCCGGAACAGTGAAAATTGCCAGGTTCACGACTTCCGTAAGGTTGGAGATGTTCCCTTGAGCGAATTCATAGATATGACCGATGGAAGCAACGACCAGTGTGATGACAACGACGAATATGGAAGTAGCGATAGCAACAGGTGTAGGGACTTTGCAACGAGCAACAAGTTGATATTCTTGTAGCTCAGCTAGACCTACGGATATCATGCTTACAAAAGCTCCACCAATGGCCGCGAAGACCTTCCCCATATTCTGGTTACATATCGTATAGCGATATTCATTACCTTGATTATCGATAAGGCAGCTTTCATGTTCTTCTTTGAGCTCTTCTTCGTTTGCTTTCACTAGTTTTTCTCGCTCTTCCTTTCGCCATGAGGTGAAAAGCTGTAACCCAATGAATATCAATCCTACGGCAAAGACCGTTTTTAAGATAACATCTGGAAAGAAATCCGCCAGGAACAGTCCGAGGATAGCAAAAGGTACGGAAAACATCAACAAGTTCCTGGCCAATTTATAATCGATGAGCCGGGTTTTGATATAAGCGATCAAACCACTGCTGAAACCCGAAAGTTCCGTGATCAATGCGGTCCCAATGGCTATCTTAGCATCTAACCGCAAGGCTAACATGAAAAGCGGCGAAAAGAAGACCGCTCCACCTATTCCCGATGCCATGGCTATTGTAGCGATCAGCATGGAAATAGGAAATAAAAACCAATATTCAAAAGAAAGTTCCATTGCTTTTTGAAGACCATAGACGTAACATGATCTAAAACCTTACCATTCCATTATTGTACCGGAAACGATCAGGAGCATCGTAGCCAGAAAGAATATAAGCGTATATAATTGAATTTGTGTGTAACGCTTTAAATATATCTGTCGTATGACATGTAAACCTATCAACACGTCAATGATAAGGAAAGGAATAGTGAGCAACTCTCCTATAATACTTATCGACTGATGCGCTATCTCAAAATAACTGATCAGCATGAGGGCTACAAAATGGATGAAGATGATCACGCTTGCATAGAAAGCAAGTAGTTGAGGTTTTTTCAGCATTTTAGCTCGTTATACCGGGAATATCGGGTAAACCTTTTTTGGCATCGTTCTGTAACTCTTCTTCATGGATAGCATCTGCTTTTGTCATGGCCTTATTGATCGTTGTTATCAAATAATCCTCCAATTGTTCGTTGTCCTCTACTTCTTCAGTCTGTACCTTAATATCGGTAATTCGTCTATTGGCATTGACAATTACAGTTATCATCTTATCGACGGATTGCTCGCGGACCAGCACATCATCTAATCTTTTCCTGGTCTTTTCCACTTCTTTTTGGGTGGATTTGAATTGATTCATCAATTGATCGAACATAGTTGATTTTTATGCAAATATAAGCTGGAAAATAACCAAAAAAAATAACCGCCAGACTTAGAGACTGACGGTAAAATAATAAGTTGGAAATCTAAAAATTAAATTTTAAAAGTAATCACGGGTAAAGTTGAATGATTGACCACATCTTCCCCGATACTACCGTTAAAGAAGTGGGACAAACCACGTCTGCCATGGGTTGGCATGGCGATGAGATCAGCCTTTAAAGTATTTGCGCCATTGATGACGCCTAACTGTATCGTATAATCATTGTAGATCATGACGTTTTCTTCGTTCAGCTCTACTTCAGCTTCGTGCAAGAACTTTCTCATTTGCTCGTGTATCTCTTTCGTACTATAGAACTGGTTGCCCGGTAGGTTTACATAAAGAAGTTTTAGTTGCGCGTCGAAGCTATCGGCGAACTTTTTCGCGTTCTCATAGGCTTTCAGACTTTCCAGGTCAAAATCAGAAGCGAACACTACTTGTTTTATGGACAGGTCTTCCATTTTCTTCTTGACCACTAAGACCGGAACTGGCGATGTCCTGACGATCTTTTCCGTGTTCGATCCTATCAAGACTTCTTCCAGTCCACTTACACCTGTGGAACCCATGACGATCATGTCCACATTCTCTTTTTTTGCATATTCACTGATATACTTGGACGTAGGACCAATATCTACCATATCCTTATAGTCAATTTCCTTAAGAAAGTCCTTCTCCATGAACTTAGCAAATCTTTTCTTCGCCATTTTCATAAAAAAGACGATCTGTTCATCATCCACGTTGAACTGCTCGCTGCCAAAAAGGGTCTCTGCGAGTTCTATGACATGCAGGACGCAAACCTGAGCATTGTTCTTTTTCGCCAGGTCCGCAGCGACTTTTAATGCATTCTCTGATGGTGTAGAAAAATCTACTGGAACTAAGATCTTTTTCATGGTAATTGTTTTTTGATTTTAAATTGTTTTTGAAAATAATTGTCTCTCTGGTCTTTGCTCTTTTAAACGAAGGTCAAAAGCCATACATATATTCCTGATGAATGCTCTGCCAGCGGGTTTCACTTGTATTGAAGTCGCATCAATAGCAAGTAGATCGTCTTCTTGCATTTCCATCAAATTTAATAAAATATCCGGAATTTCCGGTATATAAAGTTCATTATTTTTCCAGTCGGTCTTTAGATCACACATCAAATTGAGGATATGTTGACGTATCACAAGGTCCTTATCAGAAAGGATATGTCCTCTAAATACTGGTAATTGACCTGAATTCAATTTTTCGTAATAATCTTCTAACTTCTTCTCGTTCTGGGCAAAACCATACCAGGAATCACTGATCGCTGATACGCCTAGACCTATAAGCTTGTTAGTCTTCGTAGTGGTATATCCCATGAAATTACGATGCATCTTCCCTTGTTGATAGGCTTTGTACAATGTGTCCGCAGGTAAGGCGAAATGGTCCATCCCAAGTTCGAAGTAGCCTGCTTCTTCTAACTTTTTCTTTCCAATCTCATACTGTTCCCGTTTACTTCTTGCCGCGGGAAGGTCTTCTTCTTTGAAACCACGCTGACCATTTCCTTTCATCCAGGGTACATGAGCGTAACTGTAGAACGCAATACGATCTGGCATAACTGAACTTGTCAAAGCGATGGTATTTTCTATATCAGCTACTTTTTGATGCGGAAGGCCGAATATAAGATCATGTCCTACGGAAGTGTAACCGATCTCTCGTGCTATTTCTGTTACTCTTTTGACTCTGTCAAAGGACTGAACCCTATGAATGGCCATCTGAACCTTTGGATTATAATCTTGAATACCAAAACTGACCCGTCTGAAACCCAGGTCATACAGGGTTTTTAAATGTTCATAAGTAGTATTGTTGGGATGACCTTCAAAACTAAAGTCTTTTTGACTGCTTTCCTCTGTCCTGGAAAGAATTTCACCTATAAGCATTTCCAGGTTTCCAGCGGAAAAAAAGGTAGGTGTGCCACCACCTAGATGGAGTTCCTTCACCTTTGGGATCACGGTCAATGTGCTCAAATATAGGTCAAATTCTTTGATAATCGCTTCTATATAGGGTCTTTCAACATCATGTCGCTTGGTGATCCTCTTATTACAAGCGCAAAAGGTGCATAGACTTTCGCAAAAAGGTAAATGTATATATAAACTAATGGAATTGTTCGCTTTGTCAAGGTCGGATCGTATCGTTCTTTTCCAGGCATCAACTGTAAAGGTGTTCTCATCCCAATAAGGTACAGTAGGATAACTGGTATATCGCGGTCCCGGAACGTTATATTTCTCCACCTTGTTCATCATCTTAATAGTCTAATCTACTTCACAAAAGTAATCAAACGGCAAACGAAAGAAAGTGAGCAAAATCAGAAATCATCCAATTGAGCTCTTTTAAAATTATGGTTATATTTGACATTAAAGGAAGGATTTGTTACCAAAGGATATGAAAGATGTGTTTTATGTAGGAATGCAATTATTGCTTTTTCTATTCTATGTCCTTTGGGATCAGCCCTTTTGGGAACTCCAGTTACCTACGATATTTTATTACATCAGCTGGCCCTTACTGATATTTGCCGTAGTATTGTTCGTCTATGCGCTCTGGAATCTAAGGCATTCCCTTTCGCCCTATCCGTCGCCTAAGGAACACGCAAAACTAAAGACCAAAGGTGCCTTCGCTTTCTCCAGACATCCTATTTATTCCGCCATTATCATAGGTTTATCAGCGTGGTCCATTTTACAAGAGAACATCAATCAAATGCTCATCTCTTTTCTACTGTTGATATTCTTCTACATAAAAGCGCGTTATGAGGAAAAACTTCTAAAAAGCAAGTTCGATGAATATAGATCATATCAGGAGCAAACCGGGATGTTATTCCCCAAATCCCTAAGATTACGACTATGAACCCATCTACCTCCGGCTGGTTAAGGAAAATGCTTGAAGAACATCATACTTATTTTGATGTTTCTGAAAATGAAACTACTTTATATCAGCAATTAAAAGATGTGGGATTTGTATACGGTCATAATATTTTACCGCTTTCAAAAACTAAAAATATCCATTTCAATTTATCGCAGGCGGAATTAGCTAAAGTAAACCTGGCGCAAGCTTTGATCAAGACCCATAGCAAACAATCCGATGAAAAAGTAGATCTGTGCTTTGAACCCATGTTAGCTTTCTACGAACTACTAAAAAAAGAAAATAAGTTTCGTTTTAAGATCCAATTGACACGATCGAGTACGGATAAGAAACTTGAAAAGATATTCAATCAACGCGTTCAGCCCGATCTTAATCTTCTGCAAAAGCCGTTTAACCGAATGATCACAAATGTGTTGCTGTATATAGATGTACTTGCTTTCCGCCGATACCTCAATGATAACGAGAACATTTGCGATTTTGTTACGCGCTATGAAAACCTCATCATCAATCTGATCCATTTAAGTTTTCACAGAAAAGCTATGCCGAAGAGATCCCGCGAAATGCTGACGCAAATATTTATTCACTCGCTGCGGTATAATTCCATGACGCCAGAAGAATGTGTGAGTTTAGATCAAATAGACATCTCTTTTCTACGATCTGAAACAGAGCGACAATACGCCTTTGATTGTTTTTTATTATCCTGGTTTATCGACCGGAAGATCAATGAAAATGAAAACAAGTTCATCCGTCAAGTGGAAAAAAAACTCTGCCTCTCTCCTACTTCCATTGAAAGATCTCAACTAGAATTACAAAGCTTTATCGATCAGCATCAAAACACGATCATCTTTTTTAGAACATCTCATCCGCTTAAGAATTTTTATAGCCATTCCTATGAAAGGATAAGCCGATTGGTTTATCGCAACAAAAGCCGATTGACGCGGGAAATAAAAGCAAATAAGGAGCTTTACCGATTATTGAGCTTATCAGTTCACCGGGAACTCGATCCACATGAAAAAAAGCAAGTTAATAAACAACTCACGGAAATTTTAAAGTCGATACCTTCTTTAGCCCTATTTGCCCTTCCCGGCGGCGGTGTACTTTTACCGATTATCATTCAGTTAATTCCCAACTTATTACCGCATTCATTTGATGAAAACCGGAAAGATTAGCTTACGATCATTTTCTGCTCGTCTTTTAACTCATTGATACTAAAGGCACTTTGGGTATTAGCGATATGCGGAATGGTGGTCAACTGATCGATCATGAATTGCCGGTAACTTTTCATACTATCCGTTCTGATCTTCAGCATATAATCATAGGTTCCGCTCAAATGATAACATTCTACCACTTCTTCTAATCCGATGATCTTTTGTTCAAAATGGATGATCTCATCTCGGGAATGCTGGCTTAACTGAACCATACAAAACACGACAAAATCTCGTTTGATCTTCTCCGGATCGACTAAAGCGATATAAGATCTGATATAATCATTCCGCTCTAATCGTTTGATCCGTTCGTAAATAGCCGTTGGTGATAAATGAAGTTGAGCTGCGATCGCCTTAGTAGATCGCTTAGCATCCGTTTGTAAGAGATTGAGAAGCTCCTTGTCAATTTGATCAAGATCAGTCATCTGATAATTATTTTATAAGTAGATTAGTATTATAGCAAATTTAGATAATATTTCTACATTATACTATTTTTATAGATACTATTACTTAATTAAAATTAATATATTGAATATAATAAACTTTATTTTGATATTTGAAGTAAATCAGTTTGAATATAGCTATTATGGTGGAGAAAGATCTAAAAGAAATCCGTTTTAAAGATAATTTTCAAGGCGTGAACCCATCGATATCCGATTCATCTACCTATGCTTTTGCGACTGCTCAGGATATGAACGATACTTTTCAGGGAGAAAAAGAGCAGTTTCTTTACAGCCGACACAGTTCGCCAACCAATCAGCAATTAGCTGATGAAATGGCAAAAATGGAAGGCTCTGAAGCAGCGCATGTTTTTGCATCCGGTATGGGCGCGATATCAGCTACTTTGTTGCAATTATGTGAACACGGTGATCATATCATTTCATCCAGAACCATTTACGGCGGCTCTCATGCCTTGCTGAAAAATGTTTTCCCAAAATGGGGCATAACTACTTCATTTGTTGATATTACTGATTTACATGCTATTGAAAATGCAATATGTGAAAAAACGAAAATCATCTACTGCGAATCTTTAAGCAATCCGCTTTTAGAACTGGCTGATATTAAAGAAATCAGCCGCATCGCTGAAAAACACCGACTTACTTTCATAGTAGATAATACGTTCACACCTTTGATCTTTAAGCCGATACAATTAGGTGCAGATGTAGTTATCCATTCACTGACCAAATTCATCAACGGAACTTCAGACACTGTTGCCGGTGCAGTTTGTGGTTCTGCCGATCTGATCAATTCCATGAAAGATGTGAGCTCCGGTTGTGCTATGTTATTAGGCCAAACCTTAGATAGCCTGCGTGCCGCTTCTATTGTGAAAAATAGACAAACCCTGGAATTAAGAATGAAAAAACACAGCGAAAATGCCTATTATTTAGCTCAGGAATTTGATAAATATGGCATCAACACCATTTATCCCGGATTAAGATCACATAAAGATCATGAATTATTTCATTCACAAAGATCCAAAGATTTCGGCTATGGTGGTATTTTAGGATTAGACCTGAAAAGTGAACAGCGAGCGCATCTTTTTATGGAAAAAATGCAAGAAGCCGGTTTGGGCTATTTGGCGGTAAGTTTAGGTTATTTTAAAACGCTATTCAGTGCTTCCGGTTCGTCCACTTCCTCAGAGATCAGCGAAGAAGAACAAAAGGAAATGGGTTTATCAAAAGGATTGGTTAGAATTTCCGTAGGCTTAGATCATGATATTGAAAACACGCTTTGCCAAATGATACAAATCTATCAATATGTAGATCAAATTTATCCAATGAATGATGAAGTGGTTTGTAATTAAATTTTTCTTGCTAACTGATTATTTTTCTATATCCTTTTTCATCTTTGATTACTCAAAAATTAATTTATGATTTGCAATTCGCGAATTGCAAATTTATTTATCCTTACATCTAAAGAGAAATTCTCATTAATTTTATCTTATTTTTTCAATAAGATTCAACCCATCTGATAATTTTTCAAGAACCTTTCCGCCTTTTGGATTTCAACAGCCATGATCTTGTCTTCTTTAATTATAGGAACTTGTTTTCTAAATTCGGTTAAAAAGGCTTCAATAATCGGTGATGACCTTTTGGGTTCTCTAAAGTAGATCGCCTGGGATGCATTGATCAATTCGATAGCTAAAACCCGTAAGGTGTTTTCGGTTACTTTATAGAGTTTTGTTGCTGCATTAGCGCCCATGCTGACGTGATCTTCCTGACCATTTGATGAAACAATAGAATCTACACTTGCCGGTGTGCAAAGTTGCTTGTTTTGACTGACAATACCGGCGGCGGTATATTGCGGTATCATCAAGCCACTGTTCAATCCAGGACTATCGATCAAAAAAGCGGGCAATCCGCGAT
>CAJXLO010000026.1 GCA_913056525.1 uncultured Psychroflexus sp. | reverse complement strand
TCCAGCTCCTGAAAAATTTCTTCTACTTTGGCTTGGTCAGGTTCTGACATCTCAAAGTTTCCTTCATGGAATTCGACATCAGATTCGGTATCAATGGCCGCCAATTTCTTAGACATTAAGCCTTGTTCTTTATGGCTTTCCAACTTCTCTTTCATCTTGCCTTTCAGTTGGTCAGTGCTGTTTAATAGATTTTCGATACTTCCAAATTGATTGATGAACTTTTTAGCGGTTTTATCGCCTACGCCGGGCAAACCGGGAATATTATCAACTGCATCACCCATCATCCCAAGGTAATCGATGACCTGTTCCGGTCGTTCTACGCCAAAACGTTTTTGCACTTCGGGAATACCCCAAATTTCAATAGCGTTGCCCATGCGCGCCGGCCGATACATAAAAATGTTCTCCGTTACTAATTGGCCAAAATCCTTATCCGGCGTGACCATATAAACTTCGTAATTCACTTTTTCAGCTTGCTTCGCCAAAGTTCCAATAATGTCATCTGCTTCCACGCCTGGAACTTCCAGCGTAGGAATATGCATCGCATCCAGGATAGATTTTATCGTTGGAACAGATTCTTCTATGACTTGCGGTGTCTCATCACGGTTAGCTTTATATTCGCTGTAAATCTCCGTGCGCACATCGCTACCGGCTTTGTCAAAACAAACGGCTAAATGGTCAGGATTTTCACGCTTGATCACATCAAAAAGCGAATTCATAAATCCCATAATGGCTGATGTATCTCTACCTTTAGAGTTGATCCGCGGATTTTTGATCAAAGCGTAATAACCACGAAATATCAAGGCGTAAGCATCTAACAGGAAAAGGCGTTTCTTTTTGCTCATAAGCTTTATTTATTTTTCTTGTACTACCGGCATTATAATCTTGGAATCGCCGAATACAGTATGCGTTTGTTGTTGAAAATCAGATGATTTCGCTTCAAAAATATTTTCCACATACGTCTGTGGATTCATATCAATATACGGGAAAAAGCTGCTTTGCACCTGGATTTGGATTTTATGTCCCTTTTTAAACGTATGATTAATGGCTTGTAACGCGAATTTTACCTGCGTTTTCTTACCAGGCTTAAAAGCTTCCGGCTTTGCAAAATCATTGCGATATCTCCCGCGAAAAACTTCAGACCTGACCATCATATGATAATTGGATTTTTTTAGATGATCCTGCATATATTCTGTGTTTTTTATATCACCCGGAAAAACATCTACCACTTTCACGATCCAATCGGCGGCGGTTCCGGTGGTAGCCACTTGAAGATCGGCTAAAATTTCACCGGAGATCTTGATGTCTTCTTTCAGCACATCGGTTTCAAAAGTCAGTACATCCGGCCGTCTGGCTGCAAATCGCTGGTCATCAGTCATATATTTCCGCGGTGTAAAGACCATTTTGATATCTTCCGAATAAGGAACCGGATTTTCAGGATCGCTGATGAATTCTTCTTGATGATCCGTCGCTTTTTCTGCTAATTCTTCGTTATCGGCTAAATAGAAAGCGCGTTTTTCTGTATTTTCGATTGGCCATTGCTCGTAATCGTTCCATTCTTTGGTTCCGGTATCAAATACATGCGCTTCAGGTAAATTCGGCTTGTCCGCATCACCTTTTAAATGATAATTGAAAAATGGCGTCATAAGATCATCCTGAAAATTCTTCGCCATATTCTTTCCAAAAAAGATGTTGCCTACTACCTGATCTTCCCGATGATATCTTGCCCAATCGCCATGGCTCCACGGACCAAAGACCATCTGGTTATTCTTTGTTTTAGTCGATTCTATATTGTCATAAATAGAAAACGGGCCGTAAAGGTCTTCCGCATCAAATAAACCGCCAACGGTCAGCACTGCTGTATCAAATTCATAGTCATCTAAATGCTGCACCAGATCCCGCTTTTGCCAGAATTCATCATAATCAGGATGTTCCTGAATTTGGTTCCAAAAGACATTTTCACCCTTATAATAAGGCTTTAATTTACTGAGCGGTGTATGGTCTAAAAAGAATTGATACTGATCTTCCGTGCCCAAATCTGGAAATGGATACCAGCGCTGATCGGTAGGTTCATCTTTCATATAGCCAAAAACCGTTGTGGCTCGCCAGTAGCTCAATAAGAATGCGCCATTGTGGTGAAAATCATCAAAATAAAAATCACCTATTGGTGCTTGCGGTGAAGCCGCTTTCAGCGCCGGATGCCTGGATAGTAGGGCATAGGCGGCATAAAAGCCTGGATAAGAAATTCCCCAAACGCCAACTTTGCCGTTGTTGTTCTCCACATTATTGAGTAGCCATTCAATGGTATCATAGGTATCAGAAGCTTCATCGATTTCATCGCCTTTTTTGTTAGGAATGTAAGCACGCATATTATCATAAACGCCTTCGCTCATCCATCGGCCGCGCACATCCTGGTAAACAAAAATGTAGCCGTCTTCCGCTAATTGAGGATTCGGTCCTAATCGTCTGGGAAAATCAGCTTCTCCGTAAGGTTTGCTGCTATAAGGCGTTCTTTTCATCAAGAATGGATATTCCTGAGACGTGTCTTTCGGCGAATACACCGTCGTATGGAGTTTTACGCCATCCCGCATCGGGATATCATATTCGGTCTTGGTGTAATTTTCAGAATAGGAGTTTTGTTGAGCTGCAATAAGTCCTGATGTTAAAAAGCAGAACAATAGAAATTGACATTGGATCTTGAATAGCATATTTTTTATTTAGAAGAACAAATCTAAATATAAATCTTTTACTGGATGTGGTGATGCTTTCGGGTTTTATTATCTTTTTAGAGAAATAATTTCATAAACATCGAACCATCAATGGGTAGGAATTTTACAAGATATTTTCCTTTACCATTAAGGAAAAATGCTTTGTTAATGCTTTCCATGCTTAGGGTAAAGCGCTGTTCAACATATCAAGCATAACCGCATATCAGAACATCATTGGTGCTCTCAAGGTTTCTGTACATTCTACAGTTCATTCCATTTTGTTCTAACTTTTCCAGTATCGCCATCGTATCTGATCGTCGGTCATTAAGTGTGTTAAATATGATATTTCCCCGTTTTCCGGTACTTTTGAGTATCTTTTTCCAGAAATGCGTTGTAAAACATTGTTCTGGCATTCTATCATCGATGAAAAGGTCTATGATGATCAGGTCGAACGGTTTATCCGTTTGCTCGATGTAAGCAAAAGCATCTTCGCACATGATATGGGTCTTTTCATCAGATGTTATACCGAATTCTTTATCCGCAATAGTGATGACTGCTCTATCTATCTCAATTGCGGTGATGCTTCCAGAGTAGATCAGGTCATTTCTTAGGGTTTCTACAACACTTCCACCACCAAGTCCTAGCAGTAGTATCTCATTCTTTGTGTTAAGATCTATCTGTTCCAGTGCGTATTTTAGTATACGCTGTAAAGAACCGAAAGAATAGTTCGTACTTTTTGAATCCAGTACCTTTCTACCGTTGATAAGATTAATCTCCAGATCACCACTGAAAGAAGAGCGCACCTTACGCGTGATAGGAAAGATATAGCTGACCAGTTCTTTTAACATTGATGTACAATAATAGTAAATATTATAATATAAGTAGGATCACAAAGCCCTGAAAATACGGAGAAGTACAAAAAGACCTTTATGGGAATCCATCAAAGCCTCTTCCTGGCTTAGGATGCTTTCCTATTATGATAATTCAAACCTGTTGGAACGGTCTGAAGTAGTCTTCATTGAGATTTATGCCTATGGGAAGAAACGATATTGGAGCGGATGATGCATTAACAAAAGTTTGTAAGAATTATAAATACATTCAACAGTTTTATTTCAAATGAACTTCTATTTTCGCAAAAAAATTACGATGGATATGATCAGTGCTTTAAAGTGGAGATATGCGGTAAAGGAATTTGATGCAGATAGACGTATTCCACCGGAAAAGATAGATAGGATAAAAAAGGCCTTTAACTTAACGCCAACTTCTTATGGCCTTCAGCCGTTACATTTGGCCGTAGTTCAGGATGATGTGTTACAAAAACAACTTCTGGACCATTCCTTCGGCCAAAAGCAAATTACAAGCGCTTCACATTTATTGATAATTTGTATTGAAACGGCCATTGACCAAAATTTTATAGAAGAGAACTTTGAACTTCAAAAAGAAGTAAGGAATGTTCAAGATGAAGTTATCGCACCGTTCCGGAAATTTCTGATCGATGATTTTAACGGAAGAACGCCGGAAGAGATTCATCAATGGGCGATGAACCAGGCCTATCTGGCTTTAGGAAACCTATTGACCGTTTGCGCCGCAGAAAGTATCGATGCTTGTCCCATGGAAGGTTTTGAAGCGCATCGATATGACCAAATACTGGGATTGAACGAAAAAGGACTTAAAAGTGCCGTGGTACTTCCAATAGGATATCGTTCGAAAAAAGATAAGTTCGCTGACCTTAAGAAAGTAAGAAGACCTATTGAGGAAACCGTGTTCGAGGTCAATATGGATCCCGCTAGATTTTCATAGGCGAAATTTCCTAAAAAACTTTTACCTGATGATCAAAAGGCTTCAATGATATTTTTTCATTATTTTAGTTGAAAATGAAAAAAATTGAAAATCCTTAATGCCATACAACTTGGTCAGGTGGACCAACAGACCCTGCAAGAACAACAGATCTCTTCCTGGCAACTGATGGAACGCGCTTCCATTCAGGCAACGCAACACATCCTTGAACACATGAACAAGTCCGTGCATCAGCTTATCGTGCTTGCCGGTAACAGGAATAATGGCGGTGATGGATTATCCATCGCTTATCATCTGGCTAATAGCGGATTTCCGGTCAAAGTATATCTATTCAACTATGCCAAATATCCAAGTGAGGAAAATGCTAAAAACCAAAAAAGGCTAGGGCAGAAGCGATTGGTTCAGGTCGATGAAAACACGCCATTCCCGAAATTGCACGAACATCATATTGTTATCGATGCCATCTTTGGTGTTGGTCTAAGCAGGCGATTGCCAAAACTCGTTGAAAAATGGGTAGAACATATCAACGCTAGCCAGGCCCGGATATTTTCTATCGATGTTCCCAGCGGACTTTATGTTGACCGTTTCCCAAATCCGGATGAAAAGGTCATACAAGCGGACCGGACATTTACTTTCCAGCTACCTAAGCTTCCCTTCTTGTTCGCATCTACCGCCAGCTATGCCGGTGATATTGAAATAGTGGATATCGGTTTATCTAAGAATGCCCTGGACCGGATAGAGGCTAATGATCACTTCCTTACTAGAACATCAGCAAAGAAAATCCTGAAAAAGCGCGATCGGTTTAGTCATAAAGGGAACTATGGCCACGCATTGTTAGTTGGCGGTAGTTATGGAATGAGCGGTAGCATTTGTCTGGCCGCAAGGGCTTGTATGCGTTCTGGCGTGGGAAAAACTACTTGTAAGGTGCCACGATCAACGCTTGATATTATCCAGCAGAACGTACCCGAAGCGATGGTAATTCCTTCTGAAAAAACAAAATATATCGATGAAACACAGGATATTTCGCCTTATGATGTAATCGGTATCGGTGTAGGCATAAGCACGAAGAAAAATGTGTTGAGCGCTTTTTCAGATCACGTGCGAAACGCCGATCAACCGATGGTCATTGACGCGGATGGCATCAATTGTTTGGCAAAAGACAACCAACTCCTATATCAATTACCCAAGCATTCGATCCTTACACCACATCCGGGAGAAATGAACCGATTAGTTCCTCTTTCCAGTGATGTATTTGAGCGAAAGCAACAATTAGTGGATTTTGCCCGGGAATATGAACTGATATTGGTTTACAAAGACGCACATACTTTGATTACTGACGGAAGAATGACCTATTTTAATTCAACGGGAAATCCGGGAATGGCCAGCGCAGGAAGCGGAGATGTCCTTACAGGTGTGATCAGCGGACTTCTGGCACAAGCTTATACCGCTGTGGATGCGGCCAGGCTCGGCGTATATGTGCATGGCCTGGCCGGAGATCTGGCCAAAAGGGAAAAAGGGGAAATGGCAATGATCAGCAGCGATATTATTGAACATTTGGGAGCTGCATTTTTAAAGATCAGAGAATAAAATAAGTTCGTAGACCCATACCACACTTTTCGCGGATGAGTTCGAATACGTCCCGCAAATGCGGGACTGTCTCTCTCACTTCCCGATACAGAAATTGGAGAATATGTTGCCTAAGAGCTCATCATTTGTTACCTGACCAGTGATAAGTCCAAAGTGATATAAGGCTTCGCGGATGTCCACGGCCAATAGATCGCCGCTTATTCCCAGGTTCAATCCTTCCTGTACCTTATTGATCTCTTCCAGAGCGTTTTGCAATGCGCTGTAGTGTCTGGAGTTGGTAACGATAGCTTCATTATTGTTCAGTTTTCCCGTGTTGACATTGTCTATCAAGGTATCCTTTAAATTTTCTATCCCTTGTTTTGTAGTGGCAGATATCCCGATAGCATCCGGAAAATGAGCTTTGATAAACTTCTGTTGACCCGGTTCCAACAAGTCCAACTTATTGGTCACCATGATGATGGGAATATCCGGAAATTTTTTCTTTAAGGCAGTAACCTCATTTTGTGTTTCATTTATTTTTTCCTCATTGATGGAACTATCTATTAAGAACTTAGAAGTATCGATCAATCTAATGATAAGTTGGGATTGCCTGATTTTCTCATAGGTCTTTTTTATCCCCAGAGCTTCGATCTTGTTTTCAGTAGCTCGAATTCCAGCGGTATCGATAAATCGGAAACCTATTCCTTTCACGGATATTTCGTCTTCTATACTATCTCGGGTCGTTCCCGCAATATCACTGACAATAGCCCTTTCTTCATTGACCAGTGCGTTGAGCAAGGTAGATTTCCCCACGTTCGGCTCTCCAACGATCGACACTGGAATTCCTTTTTTTAGAACATTTCCAACAGAAAATGAATCGATGAGGTAAGAGAGCTGTCGCTGGATCTTTAAGACGAGTTCCTGGAAACGTTCACGATCGGCAAATTCCACATCTTCTTCAGAAAAATCGAGCTCAAGCTCTATCAGGGAAGCAAAGTCTAAAAGTTCCTGCCTTAGTTCGTTGATCTCATGGGCAAAACCACCGCGCATTTGCTGCATGGCCAATTGATGGCTAGCTTGGTTCTCGCTGGCGATCAGGTCAGACACTGCTTCAGCCTGGCTGAGGTCCATCTTACCGTTCAGGAAGGCGCGCATGGTGAACTCACCGGCATCCGCAGCACGACAACCCTTCTTTATCAAAAGTTCGATGACCTTTTGTAAGATGAAATTACTTCCGTGGCAAGATAGTTCTACTGTAGGTTCGCCCGTGTAGCTTCTTTTTCCTTTGAATATCGTGGCCAACGCCTCATCGATAATCCTATTTTCCTCCATCAGCTTACCCAGATGTACGCTATGGCTGTGTTGCTCTGGGATCGTCTTCTTATTGTAAGCTTCAAATATCTGGTCTACTTTTTCCAGGGCATCCTTACCGCTCACGCGTATGACGCCAATGGCTCCAGTACCTGAAGGCGTTGCCAAAGCGACGATCGTATCATTAATGTTCATAACGCAAAAATAGCACCCTTGATGGACATTTGTAACAAATGTGTAATTTTAGCGTCAAATTATCGATATGATGCGAGAAGATAATCAACTAATAACCATAACGCACATTTCCCAGTTGGCCACTTTTGTTACTGGTTTTGGCGGTTTAGTGGTTCCGCTTATCATTTGGGCGACCCAAAAGGACAAGGTCTTGGATATGCATGAACACGGAAGAAGGATCGTGAACTTCCAGATCAGTATGTTGATCTACGGGATTATCAGCGGTGTCCTGGTCATTATTTTCGTAGGCTTTCTTCTGCTAGGCGTCATCGGTATATTACTGCTCGTCATTCCTATCATTAACTCCGTCAAGGCCAGTCATGGAGAAATACCTCAATATCCGTTGAGCATAGAATTCATTAAATGATCCCAAATAAGTAGGTTCAAGAACCACTGGCTTAGTTTTTTTTAAAACTTAACTAATTTTGAAAAATGGAACGTGCTCAAAGATCACTGGATGTACTTCAACGGTATTTCGGCTTTGATAGTTTTAAACCGGACCAGGAAGCTATTGTCAGTGACCTGTTCAACAAAAAAGATGTACTTGCTGTTATGCCAACGGGTGGTGGCAAATCTTTATGCTATCAACTTCCGGCACTTATGATGGATGGAACGGCCATTGTCATCTCTCCGCTGATCTCCCTGATGAAAGATCAGGTAGATGCCCTGAAAGCGAACGGAATTGCTGCCAGTTTCTTTAATAGTTCTCAATCAACAGAAGTACAGAATGACATTCTTAGGAACTTTCACCATCAAAGGATCAAGCTCTTATATGTAGCACCGGAAAGTTTAAATACCTTATTATCCCACTTCAAAGAAAGCTCAATTAGTCTTTTTGCTATAGATGAAGCACATTGTATCTCCGCGTGGGGTCACGATTTTAGACCGGCCTACGTTCAATTGGGTCAACTCAAAGAGCGATTCCCTCAAGTACCGGTAGCTGCTTTAACCGCTACCGCTGATAAAGCAACACAAGACGATATCGTTCATCAGTTACATATCCCAAATGCCAGTAAGCATCTGGCTTCTTTTGATCGGAGGAACTTGTATTTAGAGGTAAGGCCCGGCACGAAACGCATCCAGCAAATATTCCGGTTCCTGGAGGAAAGAAAGGGTCAAAGTGGGATCATCTATTGTTTGAGTCGTAAAAGTACGGAAGATATCGCAGATAAACTCCAGTCCAGAGGATACAAGGCACAAGCGTATCACGCTGGTTTTGAATCCGATGAACGTAGCCGGATACAGGATGATTTTGTCAATGACAAAACGCCCATCGTCGTGGCGACCATAGCTTTTGGGATGGGCATTGACAAAAGCAATGTACGCTGGGTCATCCATTATAATCTTCCTAAGAACCTGGAAAGCTATTATCAGGAAATAGGTAGAAGTGGTAGAGATGGGCTACCAGCGGATACCTTGTTGTTCTATAGTTATGCAGATGTTGTCAGGCTTCGTCAATTTGCGGAGGATTCTTCGAACGAGGATATCCAATTGGCCAAACTGGAACGTATGCAACAATATGCCGAAGCCCTAAGTTGTCGCCGTATAGCGCTGCTCAACTATTTCGGGGAGAACAAAGCGGAGGATTGCGGTAACTGTGATATCTGTAAAACACCACCGCAATTCTTTGATGGTACGATACTGACGCAAAAAGTATGTTCTGCCATTTATCGCCTTGGACAAAAAGAACCTATCGGTATGGTCATCGACGTACTTCGCGGCGCAAAAAATGTACAAGTCCAGGATAAAGGCTATCATCATATAAAGACTTATGGCGTGGCGGAAGACATCGGTTATATTGACCTTCAACAATATATCATCCAAATGATCAATCAGGGTTTGATAGAAATGAGGTTTCATGAGAAAGGTAGATTGGTATTAACACCAATTGCCCATCAAGTATTATTCGAGCATAGAAAGGTAAAATTGGCCAGTCTTCAGCTGAAGAAGAAAAAAGATAAACAGACGAGCATCTCAAAAAGTGAAGATTCTGAACTCTTCGAGAAGCTTAGGAAACTCAGAAAAGAGATCGCTATTGAAGAGGATGTTCCCGCCTATATTATATTTAACGATGCGAGCCTTAAGGATATGGAAAGACGCTTACCCATAACAGAAGCTGATTTTTCAAGCATATCCGGCGTAGGGGAAAATAAGAAAAGAAAGTATGGGCAACGCTTCTTAGCGATCATCCAAAAACATATCGATGATCAGGAAGAAAAAGCAACTGACCAAAGATCGACCTATCAGGTCACCTATGATTTGCTCAAGCAAGGTTTGACCATTGATGAGGTCGCCGAAAGAAGGTCGCTTAAAGATGAAACCATCTACGGACATTTGATAAGATTACATCAGGAGGGAAGACCGGTCGACCTTTCTGAACACATCACACAAGCGGAAGTCCAAACCGTCATAAAGGCCAAGGAGAGCGTTCAGCCCGAAGATGAAAAGTTACGACCGATCTTTGATCATCTGGATGGAAAATATCCCTACTGGAAGATTAAAATGGGACTATATATGGGAAGTTGACTAAGATCTGGTATACAATGTTCCATTAAAAGTTGTATTTTTTTGTTGATTTCAAGATTTCGTTCAATAATCTTCTAAAATTAAAGGATTTTCGTTCTAATAATATCTTAATTTCAAGCTTAGATTGAAAGAAGCATTTAATATTGTAACAAAACAATCTTTTAATCGTCAAACCATAAAAAATTGAAACATACCTACCTTTTCATAGGCCTATTCTTCTTTATTCTTAACAGCAACGCTCAGATAAGTGGGAATGTCAGGAACGAACAAGGAGATACTGTTCAAAATGTAAGTGTATTCTTAGCCGATTCTTATAAAGGAACAACCACTAATCAGCAAGGGGATTTTAACCTAAAGATATCTATTGACAAACCTATTGAACTTGTTTTTAAATATTTAGGTTATAAAACGGTTCGCAGGCCAATTAATCCTTCAGACCTTCCTGTTGAGCTGGATATAGTCATGCAGAAAAAAACTGAGAATCTTGATGAAGTAGTCGTTCAACCCGGACAAAATCCGGCCATTCCTATCATTGAAAATGCCATAGCCAATAGAGAAATGAACTATGCGCGCATCAAGTCATACAAAGCGGATTTTTACTCTAAAGGTCTATGGGAAGTGAAAAACGTTCCGGAAAAAATATTAGGTCGTGAGATCGGCGATCTGGGAGGCGCTTTAGATTCTACCAGAAGTGGTATCCTATATCTCAGCGAGACCTTTTCTAAGATCGCTTACCGTGCTGAAACTAACGATTTCAGGGAAAAGATAACCGCGTCCAAGATCAGTGGTGATGATAATGGATTTAGCTTTAATTCTGCTCAGAGTTTTGAATTTACTTTTTATGATAACACCACGGAAATCGGTGCGGATATGGTTTCACCTATCGCCGATTTTGCGTTGAACTACTATGATTATGAACTAGAAGATGTTTTTTACGAACGTGGCGCAACGATCAATAAGATAAAGGTCATCCCCAAGCGGGAAAATGATAATGCTTACTCGGGTCATATTTATCTAACCGATGAAACAGGCGAGATCTATGGTGTTGACCTTAAAGCAACTGGCAATACCCTTAACGTAAACTTTATAGAAGATGTGAACTTTAAACTCAATTTCCAGTATAGTGAAACCTACGATTTTTGGGTGAACATTTCCAAAAACATACTGTTCAATTTTAAGCTCCTCGGAATTGATGGATCCGGTTATTTTGTGGGTAATTATACCAATTATAAATTCCAACCGGATTTTGGTGAAGATTTCTTTACCGCCGAGACCACTTCCTTTACAAAAGATGCCAATAAAAAGGACAGTTTATTCTGGGTAAAGAATAGACCGGTTGAACTCACAGAGAAAGAAATAAATGACTATGTGAAGAAAGATAGCATCCAGAAAGTTAGAGGGTCAAAGACCTACAAGGATTCCATTGATAAAAAGAACAACAAGTTCAAATGGTTAGATCCACTGACCGGTTACTCGCACCAGAACTCTATCACTAAGAATTATTGGGGCTTTGATGGATTTGGTACATCGGGTGTTCATTTCAACACGGTTCAGGGTTTCAATATCGATACTGGCATTTACTATTTGAATCGAGATTCAATCAATCCAAGCTCCAGATACTGGCGCGTTGATCTGGATGCCAATTACGGTCGAGCCGATCAACGATTACGGATAAGTGGCTCCTTTGAGAAAAAGTTCAATAATTTTTCTAAACCGATATTAAGAATAAGTGGTGGCACAAGCCTGAACCAGATCAATCGCACAAATCCTATACAAACCATAGTAGCTGATGTAGCGGCTGTCGCATTCGAGGAGAACTTCCTCAAGCTTTACGAACAAAGGTTTGCATCTATTTATTATAAAGAAGAGATTTTTAATGGCCTTAGGCTACAGACCAGAGCAACCTATCAGGAAAGGGTAGCTTTGACCAATAGCAGGAATGAACATGTTTTTGGTTACAATAAAGGTGGATTTACGTCTAATGATCCCACAGCACCAAATGCTTTTGGCTCTATTTTATTTCCAGAACATACGAATCTTGAGCTAAGCGGAAGTTTTCGCTATCGATTCGGTCAAACTTACCGAAGAACCCCAAATGGTAAGTTCAATAATTTCAACCCTGAGAATCCTGAAGTGACCTTAGCTTACAGGACCGGCTTAGCTGCTTCTGAAGATGGTTTTAATTACGCATTGTTCAAAACGAACGTCACACAAGAAGTAGGTTTGAGCAATAAAGGGAATTTCAAATACAGTGCGAATGCCGGTTTGTTCTTGGATGGCGATAACATCAATTTCCTGGACTATCAGCATTTCAATGGCAACGAAACGCCTATTGGCGATGGAAGTAGATATATGGACCAGTTCCACTTGCTTCCTTATTATTCCAATTCTACGAACCAGGAATTCGCCCATTTCCACGCAGAGCAGAACTTTGAAGGCTACATTATGAACAAACTTCCCTTGTTGAAAAAATTAGGTTCAGAGCTGGTGATCGGTGGTAAAACCCTACTTACCGATGGCAGTAAACCTTATTCTGAAGCCACCATCGGTCTGGACAATCTGGGATTTGGCATCTTTAGGTTCTTTAGGATAGATTATGTGAGGAGCTTTCAGCAAGGTAAGGATCAAAATGGCCTGATGGTGGGAATTAAGATATTGGATAGTTTTTAGGGATGATGCTTAGCGTTTGATCAGTCGAAGCTTATGTTCCTTATCATTACGTTTTATTTCCAACCAGTAGATGCCGGCCGATAATCCGCTTATATCAATAGGACGGTCAAGATCCGAGGATGAGCTATAGACCGATCTTCCCCGAATATCAAAAATGGTGATTTTCTCTAACGGATGATCACTTTGTAAATAGATAAGGTCCTTTGCTGGATTTGGATATATCGTGATTTCCAATACTTCGTTATCGGTTAAGTTCAATGTGCAATTGATAGGGTTAGCCGTTGTCTGATCTAAGTTCCCGTTATCGATCCACCAGTGATGCCAGGAACCACCATTTCCAGTTGACCAGTTGGAAAGGTCAAAGCTGTTGTCACCATTGGCCGTTCCAGGTACTTTATATACTTTCAGGGCTGATTGACCATTGTTCCATGTCAGCGGATCGCTATTAGTAAGAACTTCCGGTAGAAAAGCGGCATTTTCACAATTGGAACGGATAAAATAAGCGAAATCATCAAAATTCGGATATCCACCATACACCGATGCCATACCATTTTCATCGATACAAATAGCAGTAAATTCTTCAGCAGCGATCCCAAAGGCATGATCATTCGTTTGATCGGCTATGCGGGCGATGAAGGCAGCATGCCTACCTTTCCGCACTGGGTTATCATAATGGGTGTCTGTTATTGTCTGTTGTAAAAATGGAATATTCAGGAAGTGATTTCCCAGGGAAACCTTAGGATTAAAAGGATCGTTCAAGGCTTCTGTGGAGGTGACCGTTCCGTTCTGCGCATTGAAATAATGTTCTCCCAAAACAGCCATTCCTGCGCTCGTGCCGCCTATAGGCGCTTGTTTCTGATTGATATGGTCGTTCAATAGGACTTCCAATGCAGTATCTTTAAAGTAATCTACATAATTCCATTGATCACCTCCAGCCAGCCAGATCATTTCCGCCTGAGCAACACGATCGAGCACGTAATTCGCGGTAGCTCCTGAAGCATTATTGATGACCAGGGTTTCAACGGAATTGACATTTACACCTAACTGGTTATACATATAGTCATTGTATCCATCGCTACCACTCGAGCGTAAGACCACGATGTCACCGCCATTCGCATGATTTAACAACCATATCATCGCATTATCATTTTCTGTGGCACCACCCATCAGACAAGTTCCAAAAGTCGTAGTAGGAGAGACGTCCGCGGCATCACCGATGAGGAAACTTTGATAGTCCTGTGCTTTGAGCTGAAGACCCACCAGCAATAAGGTTAAGACAAAGTTTTTTATCATAGTTTAAGATCTGTCGGCCACTAAAGGAACAAACCGAAAGTCGCCATAGGTTTTTTTATCGAATTCCGTCGCTGACCTTCTTATGATCGTTGTCATCACCTGACTTTTTTCACCTACCGGAATAACCATTTTACCACCTAATTTCAATTGACCTAATAAGGTCTTGGGCAATTGAGGTGCTCCGGCGGTTACTAATATCTTATCATAAGGAGCAAACTCTTTCCAACCTTTATAACCATCGCCATAGGTCATCTGTCTGGGATAAAAGCCCAACTTCTCCAGTAATAATTTTGTTTTCTTGTAGAGCTTGACCTGCCTTTCTACGGTATATACCTTAGCTTTTAGTAAACATAGTACAGCGGTTTGATAACCACTACCAGTACCTATTTCCAGTATCTTATCTCCTTGCTGAACGTCGAGCAATTGGGTTTGAAAAGCCACCGTATAAGGCTGGGATATGGTTTGACCGGATGTTATGGGAAAGGCCTTGTCCTGATAGGCATGGTCTTCAAAACTGCTATCCATGAACAGATGACGCGGAATATGATTGATCGCCTGCAGGACTTTTTGAGCGTGTATTCCTTTCTCATGTATTTGATCGACGAGCTGCTGCCGTTTCCCTTGCTGTTTATAAGAATCCCTGAAGTTCATCATTTAGTCTAAAGCTGGTTTTTTTTCTCGATTTGCAAGTTTCCAGGCTGTATGGAAGATCAATCTTGTTCTTTTTTCCAGCAGTTCGTAATTCAACTTATCAGCCGTGTCCGTAGGTTTATGATAATCTGCATGCGTACCGTTGAAGTAAAAGATGACCGGTATATCGTGTTTAGCGAAATTGTAATGATCACTCCTATAATAAAATCGATTCGGGTCCGATTTTGCGTTGTACTTATAATCCAATTCCAGATCCACCGTTTCTTGATTGGCTCTTTCAGATATCTTATGTAGTTCTGTGCTTAGCCGATCACTTCCTATTAAATAAATATAATTCGGATTATCCTGATGCCTTTTATCCACACGACCTATCATATCTATGTTCAGGTTGGTTACGGTTTGAGCTAATGGGATAACAGGATTTTTTGAATAATAGTCAGAACCTATCAATCCTTTTTCCTCAGCCGTTACGTGAAGGATGAGAATGCCCCTTTTAGGTTGATGGCCGGCATCCGCGGCTTTTTTGAACGCTTCAGCGATCTCCAGAATGGCCATACTTCCCGACCCGTCATCATCAGCACCGTTGAAGATCTTACCGTCTTTAATACCTAGATGGTCATAATGGGCAGAGAGTACGATGACTTCATTGGTTTTTCCTGGGATGAAACCCAGCACATTTTCCGTTGGTGGATATTTGTCCTTATAGAATTCTGTTGGGATTTCCTGAAAATAGTCTCCTTTTCTTATCGGAGATTCAATATCATTTTCCCTATAAAAATCGGCGATGTATCCAGCAGCTTTTTTTTGGCCTTTTTTGCCTGTATTCCTGCCTTCAAACTCATCTGATGCAAAAGTATAGACCATTTCCTGGAGTTCATCAGCGGTAATAGATTTAGCGAATTTTTCAGCTTTTGCGTTTTGGGCGATTAATACTGAGGGAATTAAAAGCAATGTCAGGGATACTGTCCAAATATATTTCATTTTATTGTTTTGTTCTTAAAAGTATTTAATCTAAAAAGAGTACACAAATATTTTTTGGCAAGTCAAAAAGCTTATTATCTTTGCGATTAATTTAATTAGGTATTGTAAAAATATTGTTAAGTTGTCTCGAAGAATCTGGCTTCGATAGCAGCATACTGTAATAAAATTGAAATACTGGAGAAGTGGCAGAGTGGTCGATCGCGGCGGTCTTGAAAACCGTTGTACCGAGAGGTACCGGGGGTTCGAATCCCTCCTTCTCCGCTTCAAACCTCGACTGTGACGTCGAGGTTTTTTTATGGGCTGTATTTAATAAAAAGGTGAATGCAAACCTTAGGCTTACTTTTATTTAAGGTGATACTTTACTACATCAAATTTCAATGATGGGTTGAGGAGTGTTTGTAAACTGCTTCATTCCAGTAGATATATTGCCACTCCAGTCCCATTTCATACTTGTATATATGATCGTTTTCTGTCGGGTCCATGGCAAGCAAATAGATCCACTCATTATCTAAGAGCGCTCTCAGGTTATCATTCCTTTCTAATATGCTCTGTATCCTTTTCTTAGGCGCATGTATGTAAACGGATAATCTAAGCGGTTGGTGATATAATTGTTCATCGGTTACCTTTACGGATTGCAGTGGTAAACCTGCCTTCAGGTCGCTGCCGTTCCCCATGACCACGCCAAATCTACCTGTTACATTATGGAAGATCTTAGATCCGCCGCCATATTTATCATTATCAACCGTTGAGAAATAGTAATGGTTGTTAATCCATTGGGTAACCACCATAGGTCCTTGCATGATCCCTTCTAAGGCTTTGCCATTTTCATCTAATTGCCATTCGTAAGAATGTAAAAAACAATTGCCTTCCAGGTTCAGCTGTTTGGTTAATCTCCTGGAGCCTATGATAAAAGCTTTGTTCTTAGCTAATCCCCATTCTGGACGAGTTTCAGACCAGTCGTTCGTTTTTTGATATGCTTTGAGTACACTTTTTTGATCGATCTTTAGGCGTTCTTGTGTAGCCGAAAACTGAGCTTGTTTAAGGTTTGTCTTTAACTGATCCAATTTTTCTGAATGGTCTTCAGGAACGTGAGTATCAAAAAGAAGGATCTCATCTGTGGTAGTATTGTGCTCTGCACCTATGAACAAGGTATGGTCTGGAATAGCGATACCATCCGACTTGAGCTTGTCCCTTACTGCTTTTTCATTCGCTAATCTTGCGAGCATTCTAGCGTTATGTCTTCCGGGACTGGCTGCGCATGCGCCACAATCCAAACTGGAAGCAAATGGATTATTCTTAGAATGACTTCCGTGACCTACAAATACAACGATATCGGCAAAATCTTTCCACCCCAATAAATTAAAGGCCGACTTGACGATCGCTGTTTTTTCTTCTATCGCGATATCGGGACCATCGAAATGAACGTGACTCAGCGTCGGTTCACACAATTGTTCATGGGAACGACGTTCCTTTTTTTCAGGATCATATAGATGTTGTGGAAACAAGGTTCTGGCTAAAAGGTTTAAACCATAGAAAAAACCAGCACCTTCCACAAATCCAAACGCTGAAGGTAGCATGTTCTTCATTCTTTTAAGAAAGTAATCCTTGAAATTGGCTTTTTCCTGATTTAAATAATGTTTTTTAAGATCTTCTTTTTTATCAGATCTACCTTCTTCAGTAGCTTTATAGGAAGAGTTAAGTATCGGTGGACAGGATTTAATATCGATACCGCTATTCATATCCCTGTAATCCATAGGAATACCAAAGAATCCGGCGTAGCCAAAGGTTTCGTAGTTGCCCTTGTTTTCTACATGTCTTCTTATAAGTTCAGATCGCGTATCTATACAGAAAACCAGTTGGGCGTCTGGTCTTTCGTTATCATCTTTTTTATTTACAACTTGATGATGAAGTTGTTCTGATAATCTATCCTGAAAACTCTTTTCCCAGGCTTTTAGCCAAATGTATTTTATTTCATTGATAGTTTGTTCCTTATCCTGATCTGCTGTATCCGGTAATAGTTGGGCGTCTATTGCTTTTGATAGGCTAAGCCTGACCGCCAGATAATCTTCTAAGGTCAGATGATATTCTTTTTGCCATAAGGAGTTTTCCTCTGATCTGTATTTTATGTAGCCTGTCCAACCCGGAAGTGATACAATATGGTGTTTTATGATCTTCTCTTGTTCATCTTCCTGGAAATCTACTAATATCGATCTAATGGTATCTACGGCATTATCTGAAGTATAATTAATGGCTTTTTTACCTATTTTACTTTCATATTTGGCCAATGCTTTCCAGGCCTGAAAAAATCCCTGGTCCTTTCCTGGCATTTCCCACTCGGCAAGACCTTCGTCCAGGAATGCCATTAACCATTTGACCATCAGTCTATCCACATCCTTATCAGATAAGCTTTTAGCCTTGTTCTTACTGGATTTCATCTGCTTTAAGCATTCATCCGGGGTTTCACTGATCTTGTTTTCTTTAAGTAACGCCTTCAATCGCTTGTCATCGATGTCGCCATGTTGCCAGGCTTTTTCTAAAACCTTAGCTTCAGGATATAAGTTGCCACCATTTAACTTTCCCGCTTCGTTAATAGCTTTCGAGAAGTGAATTCCTTCATAACCTGATAGTGGATTAGAAGTTACAAAGGCGTAAAGTGGCCAGGTCTTGCCTATCGTTTGAGCTGCATCCTTAATCCTATTCTTTATTTGTTCGTCCTTCATTTGGCTTTACTTTTAACGGGGAAAGTTGTTTTCTTGTAAGGTTGAGATAAGTTCATCAATTTCACATATAACCACGGAGAATTTCGGTAAGCCCCTAATTTCATCAGGAAGAACCCTAATAGGAATATCACCCCGAATGTGATCTGGAGTATGCTCAGTTCCTGAGGCGTTCCTATCATAGGAAGTTCTACCATCATCGTGCTTACGGCGTTATAGATAATTGCATAAACGCTGATGCCAATCGTAAATAAAAGTAGAGATGCCGCTAACTTTTCAAAATAGGTCAAGATAGACTGTTTAACGATATTATAAGTGGCCTGACCTACCGTGATGGCGACAATGAGCGTTAAGAAAATACTACTATCCGTAAAACTGGTCTTTCCGGTAAGGTACACAAAAAGTATAGCTCCTGCTCCGCCAAATAAGAGCACGGCCAAGGCTTGTAGTGGTTTTATCTTTATCTTAGGCGGGTCTTGCGGTTTACTCCTGGCGATTTCCTCTCCGGCGGATAAAAATAGATAAGCTTTGTAAAATCCATGTAATATCAAATGAGCAATGGCAGCATTAAAGAAGCCTAAGCCGCACTGCATGATCATAAAACCCATTTGCGCAATGGTCGAGCATGCCAGTTTTTGCTTAACGTTTACTTGCAGTAATTTGGTAAATTGCGCTAAAATCGCGGTCAATCCTCCAATAATGAATATCAGGGTCAGTGTATCAGCGGTGATAAGGACTACGGAAAATAGCGTTAACAAAATTCCGGAAGCATTGACAAATCCGGCATGCATCAAAGCCGATGCTGGCGTAGGTGCGGTCATCGCTGATAATAACCATCTATGGAAAGGGTAGATGGCAGATTGAACTAATGCAGCGGTAATGATGAACAATGCGGCTACCAATGTAAGATAATACGGAACGGTATCTACTTTATCGATAATTCCCCGAAGTGTATAATCATCAACCTGATAGGCCAGAAGTAATATCCCAATGCTCAGTAAGATCCCACCGCTTAAGAAAAAGCGTAAGGAATATTTACCAGCTTCCCTGGCTTCTTTCCAATCAGCATGAACTCCGATCAGGCCAGCCATGAAAAAGCTCATACCAAACCAACCCGATAATAAAGGGATGATATGTTCCGATGCCACCATAAGCATGACCGATACAGCGAAGCCCAAGCTTAATAAAGTGAATCTCTGCTGATACTTAAAGCCTGTAAGATAATTCTTAGCATAAGAACTTAGTACGGCATTAAAAAAAAGTACGGTTGACCAGATCAAAAGGGTAAACCCATTGATCCTAAACAGATCACCAAAGTTCCAGTTGGGTAATATCATCTTATAATAGATAAGCAGACCAAGGCTCAGAATGAAGAAAGACCATAACATGTAGGAAGCCATTCTGGAGAGAAGAGGCCTTTCATCTTTGTGATCTACTAAGCGACCATTCTGTTGCGCCGGCGATATTGTTCGTATGCTCATAATAGCTTTTGATTGCCCCACTTTGGGTTCAATTATTCTTCTATACTGATCGTAAGATGCCCTTTGATCTTGATCTTCTTGCCTTTGAGCTCTTTGTTCAACAAGAACGATTTTGCTTCCTTTTCCGCTTCTTCCAGTTCTTTCACTCGTTTTAAGTAAGGCTCTTGATCATTATGATGGTTCTTTTCCCAGTATTGTAGATTCTCTACTTTATGAAAGTTGATCTTTTGCTCTATCAGTGATGATACGATATCTGTAGCTTGTAAAGGCGTAAATTCTCCATCCACTAATTTGACATGCTGCTCTTTTTTGCTCATGATCGCGTCCATTTCTTTAAGTTTATCGTGCAAATATTTAATCATTTATGGATTATGATCATTTATATTTAATATACCAGTCATAAATGTTTTAAATGAAATTTATGGAGCATCCTTACTTATCTCAAATGAATGTTAATTCGTACTATTTAGCAATGAGATAATGGATTAAAATGTGTTTAAAAATATGGTATCTTATCGTAAAAACGAATAAACCACTGTTCCTATTACTGCAACTCAGGATGAGTCTGGTGCTATTAAAAAAATGAAAGGACAGTTTACAACAATGAAGTTTAGTTGAAGTTCAGATCATGTTTAATCGTAAAGTAAACAATATTCCTACTGAAGAAATCATCTCCAGAACTGCTTTGCTGGAACCAATAAAGATAACCCGTCTCAAACTGGAACTGATCGTTCAATTTATAATTGATACCCGCTGAAAGCCTGTTTTGGTCAAAAACGTTCCTTACGATCCTGTTGCTGATGTTCATATGGATCTCTTCTAATAATTTGACATCAAACTTGTTATTGATCAGATATTTCACGCCCATTCGCATTCGTAGTCGCAAGGTCCTTAACCTGTAAGATGCAGCATCAGGCGTTCTTATGTATCGAAGTTCAGGTTTGATGCGACTTAAGAATATCAGGTTTGAACCTGTATCATATTTAAAACTTATTGATAATTGAGGTCTTAGCTCATCCTGGATTTGTTTTTTATTCGCATCTGGATCCTGAGGTAATGTCAATCCAAAATACATCATCGCCGCCGAAAGTGTAAAATGCTCATCGACCTTATATCTCGTGCCAATGCTAGGCAAAAAATGATGTTGCCTTAATGTAGATGCGTAAACACGTTCTTCCACATCGAAGAAAGGCGTCCATTTTTCTGAGAAATGGAAGTCCAATAGATATCTACTCCAAAGTACGTTTTGTGTTTCGACGTTCTTTTCCTGAGCAATGACTCCCTGATCGATTAGGGATAAGAGAATAAGAACTACGCTTTTTTTAAGCATGCATCTTTTAATTTTAAAAAATGCAAAATTAGTTCAATAAGACGGATAGGAAGTTCTTGAATACTGAAGATACTGGTAGGAAATATGATATTTAGCACTATTTTTGAAATAAGGTCATAATCTGTCTATCAATGTTAATAATTTGATAGATAAAGATGCTTATTTGATAGGAAAATAAAACACTTTTCCAACCTTAATTTTTTCCTAAAAAAAGGCTTTTCTATTATTAAACCTATCTAAATAAAATGAAAGACAAAAAATCGGCTTGCTTTTCTGTCATATTTTTGTGGTAGGCCCTAAAGCGCTAGTCTTCTATCAGTTTGAACTTTACTTGTCTTACTATATGTCTTGCTTCTTCGGAACGCTTATCTACGTTATCAACTTCACCACCTGAAGTTATATCTATACGATCGCGGGCGATTCCAAGTTCAACAAGGATTTCCTTGACACTTTTAGCTCTTTCGTAGGATAATCGGTCATTGTAATCTTTATTTCCTATTTCATCAGCATAACCTATTAATTCTACTCGGGTATCAGTGAATCGGTCCAATACTTTCTTAAGTTTATAGATCTCCGGGATCGAATATCTTTCTGGGGTTTTTACATCAAAATCGAAATAGACATAGAGGTTTTTAACGTATTTATAAATAATATTCTTTGTGCTTCTTTCAAGGATACTGAGCTTATTATTATTGATCAAGACCTTATTGATATAACTTTTGAAAGCTTCGCTTATCGAATCGTTTTCATTGATCATATCTTCTTCAAGAACCACATTTCCATTTTCTTTGATATTGTTATTTTGTTCAATATAGTCGCTTATACCGTCTCCATCCTTGTCTTTTTTAGCATTTTGAAGCATAACTAACTTCTTTTCTAAGCGGTCAAGTGGATCAGGTTGTTCATCTTTCATATACCAGTCAGCATGTTCCTCTTCTTTACCTATGTAGAATTGTAACCCTAAGCTTGCTGTGTAGACCGGAGCTTGTATCTGGTCAAATTTTTGAGGCCTTTGGGCATCACTCTCATTGGTAAATCCGTCGAAGGTCATGTTCTGCCTGATGGTCCCGTTCACGCTTACATCCAGATAAAGCGCAAACTTTGAAGATAATTTGTATTGTGGTCTTAAACCCGCTATGACGACGGCCAGATCATCGCCCGTGGTAAAGGAAAAGCCGTCATCTATATCAGAAAATGGACTTATATCATCAAAGTACAAGTTCATATAGCCCATACCGGCGTGGAATTGTAGGTTCAGCCGTTCAGCAAAATCCTCGAATTTTAAGATACGGCCTAAATTCACGTAGGTCTGTAAATTAACACTAATATATTCACTCCCAAAAGGTGATGAATTCGATCCAGGCTCAATTCTACCAAAGCTAAGATTACCTCCTATTCCTATTTTATGGTCGAACATATAGCGAAGCGTACCGTTTATATGATATCCATTAAAAAGACCACTATAATAGCTTGTGGTAAAATTCCTGGTCGGTTTATTGATACCTGCATCCAGAGCTAAAGACCATTGATCATAGCTGTTTTTAGTTTGCTCGACAACACTATATTGTGAAAATATAATGTTCGTCGATAGACAAACAATACTTAAGAGTAATGTAATTTTCATGATGTTAGTAAGTTAGATAAAGACTACAAATATATATAATTAATTATTATAATTGTATTAACTTTTCTTATAACGTGACGATTGTTTGTTTTTCAGCATTATAGCAACAGGGTACAAATTCGAATTGTGAAAACTCTTGGATGAATAGCATTCCTGATTTAGGTATTGAGAATATAAGGGTTTATATTACAAATTATAAGTGCCAAATAAAATTCAATAGGTAATACCCGTAGATAGCATTAGGTATATTGGTACATTAGCTCCGATATTCAACTTAACCTCTTAGAGAAATACAACACCTGCATATTCATCAATATCCGATACAGTGTTGATTACCCTACAACTTGTTTCTAAAAGCTTATATGTTTGAAGGATAAGAGTACTCAGAGTTAATTTTTAATCAGTATATAATTGTAATCCGATGACCTATCGCAACAAACCCGATGGGAAGACAACCACGCTTTCATGCCCATCTTTATCTACACTTGCGATGCCGAAGAGATAATTATCGATCACGATACCATCCAGGGTAAATTTGGTTTTCTTTCCAATAAAACGGGCATTATCCCAGGTAGGTGAAGTTGTTTTCCGCCAGTAGATCTTATACCCGCGAAGATCATCCGCTTTCACTTCATCCCATGCTAGTTTAACTGAGCCTTCCACCATTCCACCTATCTTGACTTTTTCTGGTTCTGGTGGTGCCCAGGCGATATTGGCCATGCTGATGGCATTCACGGCGGTGAGCTTTTCTGCATAATCAAAATTGACAAACTTAAGCATATCGCCATATTGAACACCATTTTCTTTTCTTACATCTTGGTGCTGTTGAACGTAATTTTCATGGGCTTCCATGATCCTTACACCAGGAAATCCCAGGTCGTTAAAAGGTTTATGATGCCCACCACGCCCAAATCGGTCTAAGCGATAGACCATCATTGGGTTCATTTCCGGCATGTAAGTTCGGGTAGTTTTATGGATGTATCTGGCCAATTGGCGGGATACGCCATCATTCTCACCGCCATAATACCGTTTCATGATCCTTTCTCTTTCGGTCTCGGTAGGATTGTAAGCTTCGCTAAATATGCGGAAGGTCCTGTTATCTATCACACCATCGGATCCTTTGATATTGCCTATCATATCATTGTTAAGAATTCCGATAATGTTCCAATTGTTCTCTTTAGCATATTTCGCCAGGAATTGACCACCGAACAAACCTTGTTCTTCACCACTGAGACCAACGTAGACGATGGAATGTTCAAATGCGTATTGGCTCAATACACGTGCTGCTTCAATCGTCCCGGCAAGACCGCTGGCATTATCATTCGCACCTGGTGCATTGGTCTTAAAATCCTGGGTATCGGAAGCTCGCGAATCGATATCGCCGCTCATCATGATATAGCTATTGGGATATTTCGTGCCACGCTGTATGGCAACTACATTGACCACTTCAGCTTTTTTAGGCACACGATCGCTCGTTTTTGGCGTAACTGTCCCTGACTGGTAAAAAACTTCTAAACAGCTATTACAATCCTTGCTGATGGATTCATATTCACTTTTTAACCATCTACGCGCCGCACCGATTCCTCTAGTATTCGATGTCGTATCGCTAAATGTATTTCTTGTGCCAAAGCTTACTAGCTTCGTGATATCCTTTTCTATTTCATCTGCTGAGGTCTTATCAATGATCTCAAATAGCTTAAGATCTTGCTGCGCCTGTGCAGCTAACATATTTACTAAGAACAATGCTAATAATATCGATCTCATCTTTATTTTTTTGATTTTTTTAGATAACAAATATAGGTATCCTTGAATTGGATGATCGATCCATGGTAAAATATTTCTGTTTACTAAATTTAATGATGGTATTTATAACAATTAATTCGGTGGTCCTTCTTATGAGCTAACCACTAGATTTGTAAAGTTTTCAAAAATTAATATTGAATGATAAAAACGATTCAATTTGTTAAAGTACTCATCTTTTATAAGGATAAGATAACCGATAAGGTCAATTCAAGAAGACCCATTTTTAGGGCAATTTTACTAAGGTGCTGATATTTTTATAATTTATTGAAAAGTAGTAACTTACACAGATGTTATAGTGGCGTTATAAAATTTATTACCTTATTTTAGTATCGTTTTTTTGGTTGCAAATTGCTAGTACAAAATGAAGATTGAATAATGAAAGGGAAAACACTACTACTGGCGATCTGCTTTGTGATATTTTGGAATTCGGGCTTTATAGGAGCAGATCACGTATTACCTCAAACCGAACCATTTACCTTACTATTCTGGCGTTATTTAGGCCTAAGTTTACTACTTTTCTTTTATCTTGTTTTAAGGAAGAGATTGCATTGGCCTGGTTGGAAGATCGCTGCACCTAATATGATGATCGGTTTGCTTGCTCACGGCGTTTGGCTAGGTTGTACTTTTTTCGCTTTCAAAAACGGAGTTTCTGCAGGTATGGTAGCACTCGTCATCGCTTTACAACCTATTGCCACAGGTGCGCTATCCGGTTTGATGACCGGAGAAAAGACCCGGAAGGTCCAGTGGCTAGGTCTTATCATCGGATTCTCTGGTGTTGCATTTTCGGTCATCTTCAGGATGAAAACGGATAATGAAGCCACCATATTCGGTTACCTTATCCTTCTTGGTTCAGTACTTAGCATTTCCATCGCTAATCTTATCCAGCGTCAAATGGAACTGAAAAACGCCATGAACAAGCTCAGGACGGAACAATCGCTTTTTTATCAGAGTATGGCAACCGCTTCCGCTGCTTTTCTTCCTGCTGTCTTTTTTGAAGGCTTATCGGCGGAATGGGATATGGAGTTTACGCTATCTTTATCCTGGCTAATACTCGGCGTATCTTTAATGGCTTATGGATTAATGGGAAAACTATTGGAAAGGATCAGTGCTACAAAAGTTTCCAGTCTATTCTACCTGGGGCCGCCGGTGACAATGATCATGGCCTGGATCCTATTGGGTGATAAGATACATATCACCGATCTCTTTGGGTTGCTCATCGTTTTATCTGGTTTGATGCTTACTCAGATCGATATTCATAAATATTTGAAATCCTTAAAAAAGCGACGAACTATTTTCCATGGGCGTTTACAGCCACGAGTATAGTATATTTCAGCATTAAGGAACAAAACATTCTTTGCTTTTTATTATCCAACGTTCTAAAAGACAGGTTCGCTCTAATGCTCAACACGTCCATTATTTCCTACGATCCATCTTATGCTTTGATTTAAAACAAGGGTTTAAGATTAGATTTGAACCTAAAAGCTAGAATATGGAACAAATCGTAAACCATACCACTGGATATGTCCACCTGATCGCATCTACGATAGCTTTGGTCAGTGGAACCATCGTTTTAGTAGCCAAAAAGTCAACCGCATTCCATAAATGGACCGGCTATATTTATTTTGTTTCGATGATGATCTTACTGGTCACCGCCTTTTTGATCTATAGATTGTTCAATGCCTGGGGCATTTTCCATTATCTAGCCGTAGTGAGCCTAATCAAATTATTAGGTGGAATGTTGCCAGTTTGGTTCAGAAAACATGTCAGGCATTGGAAGGTGTTGCATCTAAGCTTTATGTATTGGTCGGTCTTTGGTCTTTATGCGGCATTTGCTTCAGAGACCTTAACGCGTATACCGGATTCGCCGTTTTCTGTAATGGTAGCTATTGCTACGGTCGTGATCATGCTGGGTGGCGGTGCGCTTTTCTCCTGTAAAAAGGCAAGTTGGAAGAATGCCTAAGTATCGTTAAAGTTCAAACCCGATGATAAAGAAAGGGAATTCCAGGAATTCTCGGATAGGATTAGCGATATGAAAACCATCTCTATTCCTGAAATTGATCTCACTGGAATGATAACTGATCAGGTCTTTGAAGATGAATCCGGCGTATAACTCGTTTGAGAAGTAAATCTGACTCCGATATCTGTATAGCACCTAAAATGTTCTTCATCATTAGCCATTTCGCTGCGCAAGTAATTATAATTACCGCCTATTTCTGTGTAGAACTGAAAGTGATCAAATACTTTTAGTAAGTCGTATCTGGCCTAAAGACCTATTCTATAGTTGCTGATGTTGATATCAGGTTGATCATCCAGGGAGGCAAATTCATAGGCATAACCCAGATGCGCGCCTATCCAGAACTTTTCTTTCAGTTGATAATATAGTTTAGGTCTTAAACTAAGGACCAGACTATTGGAGATTTCCTGACGCGATTCTATATCAAATAGATACGTGCTAGGTCATCCTGTACAAAGCTTAGACCGATCTCTGGTTCTAACCATAACTTGGATTCCTGGGCTTTAGAAACTGAATTGAAAAGGCATATAAATAAAATCATTAAAAGAACTCAATAGATTATATTTTAAAATCAAACTAGTCGTGTCCGACTAAGATATGAGATTTTAGATGTAAGATTTTAGATAAAATTTAAATATCTAATTATCAATTATATGAATATCAAAAAAGCAATTTATTAGCGTTCTATCGATCTTGTACTATAGCAAGCTATTATAAA